>NZ_JAKGTN010000029.1:0-63139 GCF_021568915.1 Vibrio sp. McD22-P3 | reverse complement strand
TGTAATGAGGTTTCGGCATAAGGCTACGATGATTAACTGACGTAGCCGATCAGATCGTAACTTCCTGATTTAGTTCCATCGAATTACGCAACAAAGCCTATGGAGGTTTGACCTGTATTTCATCTTGCTTGCTAATTACACAAATATTTCTTTAATAAACAGATTTTTAGCATTATTTCAGTAAAAGGTTTTCTATTGGCCTATATTCTTGTTTTTTAGTTATTAGTGCCCAAGCCATGCGAATCATCTTATTAGCAAAAGCAATCACGGCTCTATTAAAGCCTCTCTTTTCAACTAATTTATTAATCCAATAACTGAGCTTGTCTGTTTTGTTCTTAGCATGAGCCACAACAGCCCTAGCTCCGTTGACAACCAAAGAGCGAAGGTGTGAATTACCTCGTTTAGTAATACCTAAAAGAACAGATTTCCCTCCAGTACTATGTTGCCGAGGTACAAGGCCTAAAGCTGCTGATGCATCGCGACCACGTTTAAATTGCGTCCCATCTCCCATCCAGGATTTTAACGATATACTAACTATCGGACCAATACCTGGCATTGAGGTTAAACGTCGACATGTATCATCTACTTTAACAACTGTATCTATATAATCTTGATATAATTGTAACTCTTCTTCTATGTCTAGCAACCGTAGGTATTGGCGGTGAATAAACTGTCGGAAAATATCAGTTAGGCCGTTGTCTGCATTTTCCAGTATTAAGGGCGTTTCTTTTCGAATCGCTGATGCGCTTTTTATGACAATGATTCCATACTCACCGAGTAAACCCCGAATATGATTAATCAGTCTTGTTCTTTCAACATTCAATAAACGACGCATATGCAGAATACTTTGCTCATCTTGTTGTTCTATGGTCTTAATTGCAACAGAACGTATAGCTCCATGCTGTGAAGCTTCAGCAATAGCTTGTGCATCGTTGTAATCATTTTTTTGACCACGCAGGTACCCCTTTACATGTTGTGCGGGAAGAAGCTGAACTTCATGTCCTAGTTTTCTAATCTCACGTCCCCAGTAATGAGCTGAAGAACAAGCCTCCATAGCAATAATGCATGACTCATGGTTTACCAAATATGGCAGAACCTGACGCCTATTAAGCTTCTTTCTTGCGATTCGTTGACCGTATTCATTCAATACAACGAAGTAAAAACTAATTTTTGCTAAATCAATACCGACAGTTTTACGTTTTTCCATGATAAACCCCTTATAGACCACATTACTGACACCTTAATAGTGGCGCAATATGGTGATTTAGTGGAGGGGGAGACCATTTCATCATTAGCGCAAACCAACTCCGTTATTTTTGACTTTTCACTTGCGAAACGGGGCGTACCATACAATAAACGAGTTTGAAATTGCTAACTCAAAAATTGCTAACTCAACAGTTCTTGTAGGTAGCTATTCCGCTCATGAGAGTGGCTAGGTGCCTCGGTGATGCGCTTCATATCATCGCTACTACCAACGATATGGATTTCATTTTCAGCTCTCGTGATTGCCGTATAGAGCCATGCTCTATCGACTATCCTACCTTTTTGCAGGGCAATAATGATGCATGGGAACTGTGATCCTTGGGCTTTGTGTAAGGTAATTGCATAACCCAGTCCCATGCAGTCGAGAACAGATTGTGTTATCTCGACCTTTTCACCCGTATCCAGTGTGACTTCCCCGTAACTATCACCAGAAGGTTTGACGCTGGTTAGTGTCCCAAGTGAGCCGTTCTGAATGCCTTTGTCATAATGGTTCTGAGTAAATAACACCGCATCATTCATGCGAAGTGGCAAAAAGAACTTATCACCATTGATTTCGCACTCAAGGCTAGTGCTATCTGGGTTAACGGCTTATTGGGTGAGTTTATTGATTTCTGATACGAATGCCTTGGTTGGAGCTATGACGCGACTGTTTTCAGGACACTGTTGGTAAAGCTCACAACAGACTTTGGCAATGTCTGTTTTACTGGCTTCGTGAAAGTGTATTGCTCCCGTACTTAATCGATCAGGCATCACACCTTGATTGATGAGCTTTGAGTATTCGGGGATACCCGTTGAACCTTCCTGTCTCTTGACGATATCTAACATCGTATTAGCCACCGTTTTTGCTTCAACGATGTCTGCCAACACCTTGCCGCAGCCGATTGGTGGAAGTTGGTCGGGGTCGCCAGTGAATATTAATCGTACAGAGGGGTGAATGTGATTCACAAGACGATACATGGTTGGCAAGTCAATCATGTTTGCCTCATCAATCACCAGTAGGTGATTTGTTTTCTCGCCACTGGGTTCAATGGGGTCTTCACGCAGCAATTTGGCAATGGTAGAGGTAACAAAACCGATGGACTCATGAAGTCTCATTGCAGCACGACCGCTGAGCGCAACGGCGTGTATTTCAAATCCAAGTTGATGGTAAGTCCTGAGAGCCGTTCTGAGTACCGTTGTCTTGCCTGTTCCTGCACCGCCCGTAATACAGCTTACCGAATTATCCAGACACGTTGTTACGGCTTCGATTTGTTTACTGGTTAGGTCGTAGGGAAGCTCCGCAACCACAGAGCAATACGCAGCATTGGCGTTTTCATCAAACAAGTCATTTTGCTTAATCAGTGTATTTAGCCGTTTGACAATGACACTTTCCATCAGAAGTTGCGCCGTTGGATGGTAGACTCCTGTGTCGGGATTTAAAATATTCTGAGCTTTATCATGACCTGATTGGAACGCCTGAGTGACCAGTGCTTTGTCTTTCAATAGTTTGTTGAGGTAAGGACGCACATTGGCATGAGTGGTATAGGTGTGACCTTTTTCAATCTCCTTGCGAATCGCCATTTCCAGAGCAGCGCTGAGCCTTCTTGGGTCATCCTTCGCAACATCGCTCTTAAAATCCGTTACCTTGATGATGTCTTCAATGACACTGAACGAAAGACCAAAACCCTTAATTACCTCTATGGAGGCTTCACCGTGATGCTTGAGCAGCCGTTGCTGCACACTGGCGGGGATGTTGTGCTCGCTCATCCAGTTGCAATGTGCCAGATTTCTATATTTGGCGTACCCCTTAAAGAGCGCTTCCACTGAATCTTCACTCAGAATCGATGTCAGACGCTTTCTGGACTCTGGGGTGTCATTTCTCAGTGTCGCATGGAAGTCTTTACCCAAGAGCTGCCAGAGCGCCCTGGCTTTGCTTTCTCCAATACCCTTGAAGTCACTTTCTCTGGCGATAAAGCGTATCAGTTGCTCACCCGTTTCGGGTAAAGTGCATTCAATATGCTTGGGTGATTCATACGTGTGCTGCTGCATTACATAATCACCCATCTCCATATTTTCTATCTGGCGAGCGCCTTTGACTGACCAATGCTGTCCCAGCGTTGGAAGCACAGGGATGCTATCGGGGTCGGCTTTGATGGTGACGTAATACTTCCCACTATTGGTTTTATAAGAGTCCTTCGCCAGCGGTACACCGCTGAATATCACCATCTTGGCTGAACGGTAAGGGATACTGGTTACCCGCACCTGGTCTTCATGCAAGACAGTATTCATCGTGGCATCAATCCCATTTCAGACAAGGTTTCAGATAGCTCACCAAAGCGCTCAAGTCGCTTTTCAAGCTCCTTGACCTTGGCTTTCAATTCAATGTTCTCAGCCTCTAATGACGACACCCGCTTTGAATCGAGCAGCTTTCGATTGGCCGTGTTGTCGTAGGCTTGAGGTTTGCCCTCATTCTTCTTGGCAGCGTCAGTCAACGGTGGCAGGACACCTTTACTGCGCAGTTCACCTTCTAATGCTTTGAGTGCTTTCTTAAGGGCAGGGTTTTGGTTTAACGCCGATTTGCCACAACCAATGCCCTTTGCCACTTCAATTCGATTTAGCTGACCTCTAAACACGATTTGTTTGAAGTCATCGTCAGTCTGTGTGGCTTTCCAGACCTCAAATGCCTCAAGGTTTTGTTGCGCTTTCTGCTGCCCACTCGCCATTAGTCATCTACCTCACCCAGTAGCTTGCGAAGCCCTGTGACAAAGCCTCTGGGGAAGACTTCACTGTTGAGTTCCATGTCTTTTACTTGCCCCGCCTGAGTAGTTTGCCAATTGTTCTTTTCCATACATTCATCAGAAATGGCATACGCTAAGGCCTTTTTCTCTGATTCGATTAGTACACCTGATAGGGATGGCAGCACTTCGACGCTTGGCTCTGCTGTAGTATCAAACTGGCGCACTGGGCGTTTGTCGATGGTAATGTTGGCGTGCTGCTTGAGCAAGTTGACCTCTTTGCGGTAGCGGTTGCGCTCGGCAATGATTTGACCAAACAAGGCGCGTACCGCAGGGTCTGGGATACGCTCTAACAGTTTATTATCCGCAGGGATGGATTTAGATCTTGAGGTGTTGGATAACGGTTTTTTGGTACTGGTATTGCATTTTGCCGCCCATGCTTCGATGAGTGTTCGGTAGTGCTTGTTACGGGTAGCACGCAAAGCCTCATACGCCAATCCGCCATTTTCCGCAGACACCCGTCCAATTTGCGTGATGGAGAAGTCACGCTGACCCGATTCCACATAGGCTTTCAGCGTGTCATTGAGCTTATCGAGATTTTGCTGCGTGCGAGGTACTTTACCTTCTTTTAAGTCAGCCAGAATAACATCAATATCGAGTTCCATTAATCCTCCAATAACTTCGGTAGTGCGATGCCATCTAGGTTGATGACTTTATTGCTCAGAGCATGAATACCGCCAGACAATAGCTTATTGTCGGTCAGGTATTCACCCGCTTCGATGTAAGTCGCCACCTTGCGGTAGCCCTCAAGCTTGTCGTCAGGGTCAGCGATTTTCGCCATTTGGCGCAGCATGGCATTGGCAGCGATGAGCTGTTGCTTGTCGTCCATTTCCATGAAAATTGGCTCAAAGCCTTTTTTCATTAGCACACGGCTAAGTTGCATTGAACGCTTTTGAATCGCAGGGGTTTTACGCAGTTCGTCCTGCAAATCAGGGTAGAATTCAGCGTCGTCACAAAGTAGTGATAGATGCAGCAACTCTGAGTCGGTTTCGATAAACTTCAAGGCATGGCTGACATCTTGCTCAGAGCCAACCGCAATCAGTTTATCTTTTGTATCACCTTCCTTTCTGGCTTCTTCGACACGAATGATTTTGCTGATAAGCTCAAAACACGCTATCCAGTCTTTTGTGTATTCATCGGCTTCGACTTGCTGTTTTTCATAACGGCGCTGTAGGGCTTGCAGTTCATCGTGTTTGATAAACGGCTTGCCTTGCTCTTCACAAAAGAACTGTTCGTCTTTGAGGGCTTCCAGCTCACCTTCAATTTCCACAGATAGGTTCGCAGCCTGATGTGCTTTGTAGCTCAGTTGGTTGAAGTGGGCATTGAGCGCAGGCAGGTATCGTGCTTCAGTAATAAACCAGCGGCAGCGGATACAGTTTTCAGGGCCATGAGGCACACTGGCATAAACGCGATTTTTAGCGGCTTTTGCATCTCTAATCAACTCACCGCCATTCCAACAGCCGCCAAGGGTACTGACTTCATCGGATTTAACTGTGTTACCGCCCACTAAGCACAGCCCACACGAGCGCTCTTCCCAGCCAATCGGATTGCAATTAACCAATGCCGCCTGAATGCTGTCATCGTTGTGATACACCATCTTGCATTGGATTTGCTCCATTGAGGCATCTTTAAGGAAGTTGCGCACAGACTGCTTGGATTTGGCATCCAGTGCGTAATGCGCATCACTCATCTTCTCAGCCATAAGCGATGGAGTGATTTTGTTGTAGTAGATGGTCATCAACAGGCGTGTATGCCCTGCCAATAGCTTAGAAATCACAGGCAGTGGTAGTTGCGTATCCATCGTGTACGCCGTGATGAGCGAGACGCGCAAACTGTGCAATGGAAAGCGTGTGGCAACCTTAGCGCTTTCTGTGGTTTTCTCTGGGTAATCTACAACCAGCTTCAAGCGTTCGCCGTTATCCAATGTATTGCCTTGCTCTGCCAATTGGTTTTCTAGCGTCAATAAAAGTTGATACCAGAAAGGCCCTATATTTGCGTCACCATTAATTGGTTTTGATTTATCTTCGCCTTTTGCTGACGCGTCACGAAACAGAAACGCAATTTCCCCCATACCTTCTAGCTGCTTGTTCGATTTCTTATTGCCAGTGTGCTTTGCAAGCAGTGTGGTGCAGTCGGTGGGCTTTGCAATTGAGTTGTATTTTTCTTGCCAGTTACGCAGTTTTTCTAGCCAGTACAGCACTTCTTCGTTCTGCCAAGGGATGATGTAGCCACGCTCCAATTCGTCTTTGTTTTGGTCGGCGGTCTTGTTGGTGTTGATATATAGACCTGTGGAATACAGCCCTGTCATGGTGTCGTGAATACGGTGAAAGATGCCTTTTCCGAAGGGGCGTTTTTCACTGCCAAGTGCAAAATCATGTTGGGTGTTCACTACCCACTGACCTTGTTCATAGCGCCATGTATCGGCTTCACCACTGTCCAGCATCCGCACCTGATAGGTACGTAGTGGTAGATGGAGTTTCATGAAAATCACCATCGCTTTGACGGGCGACCAGAGTTGGTGAATGGTGACTTTCTTGTTCCCTTCACCTTTAATACGGCGAGTCACTTCTTTAGTGCGCCATACGCAATCAGGGTCGGTTTTATCAATCAGTTCAGGCTCGACTTCAAACCAATCACCATCACCACCTGTTACCCCTTGCCCTGATTGCTGCTGCGCCCATGTCCAGTGCTTGAAATGGCGGTAGTGATAGGCAGGCAGCAACGTTTCGCTGTCTTTAAGGTTTTGCTCAATGACGGTCAGTTTGGTTTTATCTGGCAACGGACAGAGGATTTGGCGCAAGTCTTGAATATAGCGATACGGCAGAGGATTGCGGACGGTTTCGGTTGCTGAATGTTGATATTTTCTTTTGCTTAGCGGGTTATTAACCAGATGTTTAAGGTTGCCATTATCATCTTCTTCCGAGAATATTTTTTCGATAACAAAGTCGATGAAGTCACAAGGGTAGTTCACGCCCGACTGGATCTTATATGTGTTATTTTGCGTTTTTGCAACCAGTTTTTCCAACTCTTCACTAGAGCATTGATGCCCTTGGTAGCCCTTAAAAAACAAGGACATATCGCCAATGGCATAGGGTGCACATTCAGCAATATAAACTTCAAAAAAGCGGGTTAAAGCTTTTTGTTTACTATCAACCGCACTGGTTTGTGTTGCCATCCACTCAGCCACCAATTCCTGCCATTGTTGCCACTCTGCACCAAGTGTGGTCAACATCCATGAGAAGGTTAAATCCGACGAACGTCCGTCTCGTATTATTTTTTTCGCCATTAATTACCTCTCAATTTTGGATGTTTGCCAGTGAAGTATCCCTGTGGGTCGATGTCATTAAAGCCATGCTCAACCAGTGCTTTCCAGTCGAGTGCTTTAACTTTGGATTCGGGGTTTGCCAGTTGCAGTGTCGCTTGGGTCAGTTCATCCGATATTTCCTGCTGACCTTTGCCAGTGTAGGGTTCTTGTGAGCTTAGATTCTTGTGGTGCATACAACGCTTAATCACCAAAGGATTAACCCCTGAGCGCTCTAATCGTCTACCGTAGTTATGTCGATGCCCATGGGGGTCTTTGCCTTCTGCCTTGCTTTGCTCCAAACCAATGCGCTTCAAGCCGTTGGCGTAGTTATCATGGAAAGCGTTGATGGTGTAAGGGTTACCGAAAGCACTGTGATGAAATGAAATAAACGCATAAGGGTGGTGACAGTCGATGCTGGCGCGGTACTTTTGATAGTTTTTCCAAAGTGACATAAACACTTTGCCATAGTCGGTTGGGAACCACTGAACCTGTATGTAGTTGTCTTTATGGTCAACCACACGATTCTTCCAGCCAAGATGAGCTGTACCTTTCATGCGCTGACGAGGGATACGCGCATACTTTTCTTTTAAGTACGTTTTTCTATTCTGATTTTTAGAGCGAACTTCAGGGTCACTTGGCGCTTTACCATCGACTTCATTATATATTCGCACGATTGCGCTATCTGGGTTATAAGGGTCTTCAAACACATCTGTCACCCAAAGGGTTAATGCCTCGCTTTCGCGTAGTCCGCCACCGTGCATGAGTAGGAGTATTAATTTGTCCCTGAGTGCCACTCGTGGGTCGCTTGCGCCACCAATCCCGTTCATATAAAAATCTTCCCAATGCTTATCAGGAAAGGCGATGGCGTCATCTTCGGTTTTGGTGAGTGGTGTGCGCCCCTTAATAGTTCGCGCCTTACGGATGGTTTTATTGACGGTCTTATCTTCAATATGACCCAAAAAGTCATTTTGGTTTTTGCGATACCATGCAGCGTAATTCAATCGCTGCTCGTGATGGGTAGCATCACGCAAGGGATTCATCGGCGCAGTGCCTTGCTTGTCTGCCAACCAATCGGTGAAGGCCGTCAGTCGGTGAATGTGCTTATTCACGTTACTGGTTGAGCTTGGCACCCAATATAAACCAGAGGGGTCAAGCCCATCCTCACCAATCGTTCCTGTGTACAATCGCTTAGAAAAGGTCTGAAAGAGCAACTTCGGATCGTCAAACAATCCTCTATTTGCTTCCATATAATCCAGCAACAAGGACACCGCTTGAAGAAATCCATTCATGACGGAGTTACTAACACCATCCGCTTCGAGCTTGAGTAGGTAGTCCGTGACCGTACCTAGTTCTCCTTGCTCAGTTAGCAAGATAGGCAGTTGGCTTTTTATGCCCGTATTGTCCTCTACAATCGTTGCTTTAACTTTTACTGATGACAAATTATGCTTTCCATATACATACTGTACACACAATTAACTATATACCTATAGTGTTAACTGTGCAATAAAAAGGCAGATTTCTCTGCCTTAATACACAACATACACCTTTTAACTTACTATATATAAGCTTAGCTACCCCTTTTATCATTCACTGTTCCCGAATGAATGAAACTTAAATTATGCTGCCACTTCTTGAGTGTTCATTGCTGGCGCTTTTTTCTCACCGATAGGGAGAATAGTGCGACCATATTCGTTGTTAAGTACTTGAGCCATTGCGAAGTAAATCGCGCTCGCACCGCAGAAGATACCTTCAAAGCCGGCAATAGTGCCAATCAATTCGCTGCCGAAGAAATCACGCGCTGCCAACAAGAAAAATAGGATCGTCAGAGAACCAAAGACCACTTGCTTAGCCACTGGGTAGCAAAGTGAACCAATGAACATGAAGCCAGTGAACACACCCCATAGCAGTAAATACCAACCCATAAATTTCGCAGGGCTAGCAGGAAGACCCATGTAAGGCATTACGATAATACCCACTAGCGTTAACCAGAATAAGCCGTACGACGTGAATGCCGTAGTGCCAAAAGTGTCACCACGCTTAAAGCACATCATGCCAACAAACACTTGGCTAAGACCGCCATAAAAAATACCCATAGCAAGAATCATTGAATCAATCGGAAAGAAACCTGCATTGTGGATGTTAAGCAGAATGGTAGTCATACCAAAACCCATTAGGCCAAGTGGCGCAGGGTTTGCGAGTTTGTTCGACATGTAAAAGAGCCTTCGATTAAAAATTAGTGGTAAAAGTTATAGAAAAATTTTAATCGATATTTGTGACATTGAGCAGATCCGTTATTTGCAATCTAAGATTGATAATTTGCAGATATTAATTAGCATGCATAAAAAAACCGGCTTGCGCCGGTTTCATAATTTAATAACAACAATCGGAGATTATTCCCACTCGATGGTCGCTGGTGGCTTACCAGAAATGTCGTAAACCACACGTGAAATGC
This sequence comes from Vibrio sp. McD22-P3, assembly GCF_021568915.1. Lineage (NCBI taxonomy): Bacteria > Pseudomonadati > Pseudomonadota > Gammaproteobacteria > Vibrionales > Vibrionaceae > Vibrio > Vibrio sp. McD22-P3. The sequence goes on along the minus strand of NZ_JAKGTN010000029.1, from coordinate 53,346 downwards.
CTTCAACTTCGTTGATAATGCGGTTCGAGACCTTACCTAGGAAGTCATATGGTAAATGCGCCCAATGAGCCGTCATAAAGTCGATGGTTTCAACAGCACGCAGTGATACTACCCAGTCATACTTACGGCCATCACCCATAACACCTACCGAACGAACTGGTAGGAACACGGTAAATGCTTGAGAAACTTTGTTATACAGGTCTGCAGCGTGCAGTTCTTCAATAAAGATAGCATCAGCACGGCGCAGCAAGTCACAGTACTCTTTCTTGATTTCACCAAGAACACGAACACCGAGGCCTGGTCCTGGGAATGGGTGACGATAAAGCATGTTGTATGGTAGACCCAGTTCTAGGCCGATTTTACGTACTTCATCTTTAAACAATTCACGTAGTGGCTCAACAAGCCCCATTTCCATATCATCAGGAAGACCACCCACATTGTGGTGTGATTTGATAACGTGAGCTTTACCCGTTTTAGAAGCAGCTGACTCAATAACATCTGGGTAGATTGTACCCTGTGCTAGCCATTTCGCGTTTTTAAGCTTCTTAGACTCTTCATCAAATACGTCAACAAACACGTGACCAATTGTTTTACGTTTCTCTTCTGGGTCAGATTTGCCTTCAAGTGCAGTCAAGAAGCGCTCTTCTGCGTCAACTTTGATGATGTTTAGGCCGAACTTATCGCCAAACATTTCCATCACTTGCTGGCCTTCGTTAAGGCGAAGTAGGCCGTTGTCAACGAACACACAGGTCAGCTTGTCGCCAATTGCGCGGTGAACAAGCATTGCAACTACCGATGAATCAACACCACCAGATAGACCTAGAATAACCTCATCATCGCCTACTTGCTCTTTAATACGAGCAACAGCATCTTCGATGATGGATTCTGATGTCCATAAACGCTCACAGCCACATGCACCAAGAACAAAGTTCTCTAGCATTTGCAGGCCTTGTTTAGTGTGCGTTACTTCTGGGTGGAACTGAACGCCATAGTATTTCTTCTCTTCATTCGCCATAGCAGCGTACGGGCAAGTGTCCGTTTCACCAACTTTTACGAAATCTGCTGGAATTTCTACAACTTTATCACCGTGGCTCATCCAAACGTCTTGAGTCGCTTCAAGATCTTTGAAAATCGCTGAGTCACCAGATACTTTAACTTGTGCGTAGCCAAATTCACGTTCGTTTGAACCTGCTACTCGGCCACCAAGCTGCTCAGCCATTGTCTGCATGCCGTAACAAACGCCAAGAAGAGGAACGCCTGAATCAAATACGTATTGAGGAGCACGAGGAGAATTTTCCTCTGTTACACTCTCAGGGCCGCCAGATAGAATAATACCGTCTGGGTTGAATTCACGAATATCCGCTTCTTCTACATCCCAGCTCCATAGTTCACAGTAAACGCCGATTTCACGTACACGACGTGCTACTAATTGTGTGTACTGCGAGCCGAAGTCTAAAATCAGAATTCGTTGGTCATGAATATTTTTCGTCATTTTGGGCAATCTTATAAGCTAAGTATTGAGAACGGAGGCGAGTTTACCCGCCTCACATCTATGCATCAAGGAAAAAAGCAAACGTTTACGTAAGATTTAGACTTACTTGGGTCAATTGTGACCCTCAACGTTATCACTACAGTCTATGGGTAATTAACCTAGACGGTAGTTTGGTGCTTCCTTAGTGATTTGAACGTCGTGCACGTGTGACTCGTTTAAGCCAGCACCAGAGATACGTACGAACTCTGCTTTAGTACGCATATCTTCGATAGTCGCAGAGCCTGTTAGACCCATGCTTGAACGAAGACCACCCATTTGTTGGTGAACGATTTCTTTTAGGCGACCTTTGTAGGCGATGCGACCTTCGATACCTTCTGGAACAAGCTTGTCCGCAGCATTATCTGATTGGAAATAACGGTCCGATGAACCTTGAGACATCGCGCCAAGAGAACCCATTCCACGGTAAGCCTTATAAGAACGGCCTTGATAAAGAATAACTTCGCCTGGTGCTTCTTCAGTACCAGCAAACATAGAGCCAACCATCACGCATGATGCACCAGCAACGATTGCTTTACAGATATCACCAGAGAAGCGGATACCACCGTCTGCGATAACTGGAATACCATATTCGTTGGCAACACCAGCAGCGTCAGCAATCGCTGTAACTTGAGGAACACCAACACCTGTAACGATACGAGTTGTACAAATAGAACCAGGGCCAATACCAACTTTAACGGCACTAACACCCGCTTCAATCAATGCTTTCGCGCCAGCAGCCGTAGCTACGTTGCCACCAATGATATCGAGATCTGGGTACGCTTCACGTGTTTCGCGAATGCGAGTTAAAACGCCTTCTGAATGACCGTGTGAAGAGTCAATCAAAAGCACATCAACACCAGCTTCAACTAGAGCTTTTACGCGCTCTTCGTTACCCGCGCCCGCACCGACAGCAGCACCTACGCGCAGACGACCTTGCGCATCTTTACATGCGTTTGGTTTACGTTCTGCTTTGTGGAAGTCTTTTGCAGTGATCATACCGGTAAGTTGGAACTCATCGTTTACGACCAACACTTTTTCAACACGTGCACGGTGCATCTCTTCTTGCACTTCTTCACGAGAAGCGCCTTCTTTTACTGATGCTAGACGCGCTTTTGGCGTCATTACTACTTCTACTTTCTTACTTAAATCAGTAACAAAGCGAACATCACGGCCAGTGATGATGCCTACAAGCTCATTCGTTTCTGTAACAACAGGGAAACCAGCAAAGCCATGCTTTTCAGTTAGCGCCATTACATCAGCAATCGTTGCTTCTGGACGAACAGTAACAGGATTTGTTACTACACCAGCTTCAAAGATCTTAACAAGACGTACTTGCTCAGCTTGTTGCTCAATAGACATGTTTTTGTGGATAAAGCCAATGCCACCTTCTTGGGCAAGCGCGATCGCTAGACGCGCTTCCGTCACTGTGTCCATAGACGCAGAGATCATTGGAATATTCAGACTGATATTCTTCGTCAACCGAGTGCGAAGATCGGCTGTGTTTGGGAGAACGGTGGAGTGAGCTGGAACGAGTAGTACATCATCGAACGTCAGCGCTTCTTTGGCAATTCTTAGCATTTGCAATATCTCACAATAGAGGAGTTGAAGGAATAATCCGTCCTTATCGTTTCGCATAATAAGGTCATTTGGATTAGATATTGCGGTGGGATTATACGCCCGACGAAATCGCTTGGCTACACATTTTTATATTTTTTATTTGCATTTACCCCCTTGATATGTATTATATTGCCGCTAATTTCCATACCCACGTCTTTGAGATTAGCTGTGCCCCTATCCTCGCGATCAAGCTCTAATTCTACGTCTAGTAATCAAAACATTTACACGGTGTCACGCCTGAACTCTGAAGTTCGTTTGTTGCTAGAAAATGAAATGGGGATTGTGTGGTTAGTTGGTGAAATTTCTAACTTTTCTGCACCTGTCTCAGGTCACTGGTACCTCACTCTTAAGGACTCTCGCGCTCAAGTGAAGTGCGCGATGTTTCGTGGTAATAATCGCCGTGTAACGTTCAAACCTGCTAATGGAAATCAAGTACTAGTTAAAGCAAGACTCTCTCTCTATGAGCCACGAGGTGACTATCAGCTCATCATTGAGTCAATGCAACCCGAGGGGGATGGTCGACTTCAGCAAGAGTTTGAGAAGCTGAAAATGTCACTTGCCGCAGAAGGTTTGTTTGCTCAAACACTAAAACAACCATTGCCCAGCCACCCAAAACGTGTAGGTATCATTACCTCCAAAACGGGCGCTGCTTTATTTGATATTTTAGATGTTTTGAAAAGGCGTGATCCTTCCTTACCTGTGGTTATTTACCCGACGACGGTTCAAGGAGATAATGCTGCGATTGAGATTGCTCAAGCGATTGGCAGAGCAAACAGCCGAAACGAGTGTGATGTGTTAATCGTCGGTCGAGGCGGAGGTTCACTTGAAGATTTATGGTGCTTCAACCACGAAATCGTCGCCAGAACCATTGCCGCCAGCCAAATACCAATTATCAGTGCAGTCGGACATGAAATTGACGTCACTATCGCTGATTACGTCGCTGATGTGCGCGCCCCGACACCAAGTGCAGCCGCAGAACTAGTCAGCAATGATACCTCTCATAAACGTGAGTCACTGATCACTAGAGAACAGCGCCTGAGAAACATCATTCGACTTTATCTGTCGGAGCAAAAGCAGCGCTTGTCCTCGTTGATGCAAGACCTGAGCAATCAACATCCTAAACATCATTTGCAGCGCCAAAGTCAACGCCTGGATGAATTTGAGTACCGCCTTAATGCCGCAATGAAGCAAAGGTTATCTCAAGAGACTCTAAGGTTAACCAACAAGCTGCATCGCCTGAAGTTACAGTCTCCTGTTACTCGTCTGGCACAACAATCGCATCGATTGACTCAATTAGAAAGCCGACTAGAGCAAGCGATGCAACGCCAACTCTCTTCAACTAAGCATAAATTTGCATTAACAGTAGGTAAGCTTGATACGGTGAGTCCACTCGCTACTTTGAAGCGCGGTTACTCTATTACTCAAGATGAGGATGGGAAAGTCATTTCTCATGTAGATTCGGTAGAGATAGGCTCGACAATGACGACTCAAGTAGAGCATGGCACTCTTGTCTCTACCGTTACCGATATCAAACCTAACTAGACAATCTCACTAAGCTTTGATTGGTTGGAATTCAAACCTTGCTCGAGATTTGGACTTTAGTTCATTACATGAGTTACAAAAATAGTTAGCTGCACCACACGCCTGAAGCTTTTCCATTTCAGCTTGGCAATCTGGGCAATAACCAATTTTGACAAAGTGTTTAGTACATTGTTTACAGAAATACTGCCCGTCCCAATCTAAAGCGACCTTGCAATCTGGGCACTCGTTGTCTGCGAAGTTCATATCTCACCTAAATATTAGTAGATGTTAATATTGATATTCTATCTCGAACACCTAAAGGATACTAGGCAACTGCCATAAGACGTTCTTTAACGTTAGGAAAACGTTTAGCCACGAGATAGGAATAAACTCTCTAACTTAGCTTTACGTTTGACTTTGTACATCTCGGTATCCGCTAAACGGATCAATTGGTCAATCGTCATGTCTGAACAACATTCTTTAGTTGCAAACCCAACGCTAACACCGATGTTAGTCTCTTCTAAAGTGACAGGTTGATTCAATTCTGACTGCAATGTCTCGTAAAAAGTTCTGGAATCTTCCTGACTAGGAAAGCAACTAAACGCAAGAAACTCATCGCCACCATATCGACCTAACACAGCTTGGTCAGGTAATAGCAAACGTAATTTTTGCGCGACAGCAACCAACACCTTATCGCCAAATTGATGTCCATATACATCATTTACCTGTTTGAATTTATCGATATCTATGAAGAAACAGCCAAGAAAATTGCCTTGAAAGCAATGACTTTGTTCGACACGTTCTAATAGAGCTCGACGATTCAGGCATTGAGTCAGAGAATCAAACTTAGCTTGGTAGTTGAGTTTATCTTCTAAAGCATATTTCTCTAGTGCCACAGAATAAACCGCGGCAATAGACTCGAGTATCTCCAGTTCAATAGCATGGGGATCAGAGGGCAATGAGCTATAGAGTGCAAACGTACCCAATACGTGCTCTTGTGTAGAGATCACTGGTACAGACCAGCATGCTCTAATATTTGCTTGTGTCGCAAGTTCAACAAAAGGCTGCCAATTACTATGGCTTTTGACATCAGAGACGATAACAGAACGTTTTAAATAGGCAGCCGCACCGCAGGAACCTACTCCTTCTCCTATTTCGATCCCATCAATAGCATCGTTGTAAAAGTCAGGCAAGTTAGGTGCTGAAGTGCTGTACAGTCGATGTGTCTCTTGATCTAACGTTAATATTGAGGCGCGTTTATCCTTAAACAGGCGCTCTGTTAACTTAATGATTCGCTCCTCCAATTGGGGTTTTGGCAACCCCAGAGCAAGTTCTTTCAAGAGTAAGTTCATGCCCTTATGGGCATCTATCAGCAAATCTTTCGTCATAAATCCGCAGAATTGTCGTTCTTATTGAGTATGCGTAACCGACACATAATAACACAACGTACGGATAGATGATCTATTGACCAGTTTAATATTTAGTCGTATGGTCAAAGGGACGAACAACAATACGATGCTGTTCTAGATCTTCCCTAGATCTTCCCCTTAATCTAATCTGATCAGCGATCTGCTCTTAAAAGAACATTTATATAACCACATACCGAAAGCATAAGTTACATATTCTGCATTTGGATTTAATTTAGGTTATTATTCCATGCAAGACTTGATAAATGACACCACACAGAATTTAATAAAACGATCATTTCTCGAATTAGTCACTTACATGGGTATGCATTTCGATATAAGACGAATCTACGGCTTTTAGCTCGACTCTAAGGTTAATCAGTTCATCCATATGATTGATATGCGTTCCACCGCAAGGCATCACGACGTCGACGCCATCAAGAGTGCAGTGCCAATATCTTGAACTGGTCAAAAATGGACCTTCAAGTTGCATTGAAACTTCAGAGGGTTCTTGTGACCACTCAGCTAACTGTTGATTAGTCATATCTTCAATTCTCTGTAAGTCTGTCACTACCTCTACGGTATTTAGTCCACGTTTCTTTAACGTTTTCCCAAGGCGATATCGGTCAAAACATCGGTTTGGCGATACCACACTCTGTTCCTGAGCATAACTATTAAAATCATAGTGGGCCAAACCATCTTTTCGGTCTGCTTCTTTTCTCCAGTATGACGCAGCAAGCACTTTGTTAAGTGCAAGAGAGGCGATATGTCCGGCACTATGTCCTCTGCTCAAACTTTGTTGATAGGCTTTGTCTACTTCCAATGTAATGACCTGACCAACACAAAGTTCTGTTCCTTTCGCGATTCGATGCACAACAACAAATACCCATCCATCACAGTCTCGTTTTACGGGAATCGCGCTGCCGACATACAGTGTTTTGGTATCCAGTTCGATAGCACCAACAAGACAATCTATGACTTCAAGTTGTTGACCTTTCGCTAACAGATAACCTTTGTCTGCCGGATGATCAGGCCATATATGACTTACTGGGTGAAATGGCGTACTGTCTACAACAATATCGGTGTAATTAGAATGCTCATCGATCAATTGAATTGCGCTGTCTAGCTGCCAAGTTTGATGACAAAAGTGAATTTTACTAGCGGTAAACACGGTATGATTATTCCTTGCAACAAAAAACGCCCGCTGTACTCAGAGGGCGTTGTTTAATTTCGATTTATTTTTTAGGACGACCTTTCATCATCGTCATTAAGCGTTTACGTTTACGCTCTTGTGAAAGGGTCATCTTGTTAGACTTACCTTCAAATGGGTTATCGCTGCTTTGGAAGTTAATACGAATTGGCGTACCCATGATTTCCAAAGAACGACGATAATAGTTCATTAAATAACGCTTATACGAATCTGGTAGTTCATTGACTAGGTTACCGTGAACCACAACGATTGGTGGGTTGTAGCCACCAGCGTGCGCATATTTCAACTTAACACGACGTCCACGAACCATAGGTGGCTGGTGATCTTCCGTCGCCATTTTCATGATACGGGTCAGTACCGAAGTACCCACACGGGTAGTCGCAGACTTGTAAGCTTCTTGAACAGATTCAAACAAGTGGCCAACACCAGTACCATGAAGAGCTGAAATAAAGTGGATACGAGCAAAGTCAACGAAACCAAGACGACGATCAAGCTCTTTCTTAACGTGTTCTTTCACGTCAGTATCTAAACCATCCCACTTGTTCACAGCGATCACAATAGAGCGACCAGAGTTTAACGCAAAACCAAGGAGGCTTAAGTCTTGATCTGAGATGTTTTCACGAGCATCGATAACGAGCAATACAACGTTTGCATCTTCTACTGCTTTCAGTGTTTTAACCACTGAGAACTTCTCAACCGTTTCGTTGATGCGACGACGACGACGTACACCAGCAGTATCAATTAGTACATACTCACGATCATCACGCTGCATAGGAATATAAATAGAATCGCGAGTGGTACCCGGCATGTCATAAACTACTACACGCTCTTCACCAAGAATACGGTTGGTCAGCGTTGATTTACCCACATTAGGTCGACCAATGATAGCCAACTTAATTGGTTGATCTTGAAGACGCTTAAACTCTTCTTCCGCTTCTTCTTCGGTATAATCGAGTTTCTCTTCTTCTTCGTCTTCAAACTCAGTCAGATCTTCAATTTCACCTTGTTCAACAAAGCTTTCTGCAAATGGGTTAAGTGCGCGTTCGATAAGTGCAGTAACGCCACGACCGTGTGCCGCTGCGATGTGGTACATGTCTTCTACACCAAGTTGCCAAAACTCAGCACTGGCAGCATCAGCATCAATACCATCAACTTTGTTGATCACTAGGAATGACGGCTTCTCAATTTTACGCAGGTGTTGAGCAATCGCTTCATCAGCCGACGTTAAACCTGCACGGCCATCCACTAGGAAAAGCACGACATCCGCTTCATCAATCGCAGCTAGCGATTGTTCCGCCATTTTTGTTTCAACACCTTCTTCAGTACCATCAATACCACCGGTATCAATAACAATGAATTCATGCTCACCCAGTTTCGCCTGACCGTATTTACGGTCACGTGTTAGCCCCGGAAAATCCGCAACAAGAGCATCACGCGTACGCGTCAATCGATTGAACAGGGTCGACTTACCCACATTCGGGCGTCCAACTAGGGCAACAACAGGTACCATATAAACCTCTACACTTATCTTCTAATTGTAGTTATAGGTAAAATTCTCACGTTTTCCTATAACCACAAATTAATCCATCTATCCGAGCTCGAAAAGATCCTTTTGCTTCGCAGCAATAAAACGGCTCCTAACTGAGATCAGCCAGGAGCCGTTTGTGAATTATATCACGCTTTCTAGTTGATAGTGAGTTTCTTTATTTCACCATCACGAGTCACTAAAACATAACCTTCAGGTACCTTAGTTGGTCCAACAGAAAGGCCACTTTCGTTGATGAGTTGCTGTGCTACAAACTCACCTGACTCTCGATTAATCCAGTGTAGGTAACCTAAGCTATCACCTACTACGATGTAACCATCAACAATAACAGGTGCTGTTAGCAGTCGGTTTTCCAACTGGTTATTTTCCCACAGCTCAGTACCACTGCGAGCATCTACAGCTACTACATGATCATTATCTGTCACCAAGAATAAACTACGGTTATCCGTCGCCATATCTGTAGCTGATGAGTAGTTACGTTTCCAAATAGGGTTACCAGAACGTAGATCAATAGAAATTAACTGCCCATTGAAACCCACCGTAAACAGTGTGCCACCTAAAATGATTGGAGATGAATCCACATCAACCAAGCGATCGATCTCGGTAGCGCCTTTTGGCGTGCCTACAGGTTGCTGCCAAATCAACTGTCCACGCTCGACGATAGCGGCAGCTAAACGTCCATTGGCCGTGCCCCAGAAAACACCACCTGATACGGTAGCTGGTGCACTGTCACCACGTAAAGTTAGGTTTGGAACATCAGTACTGATCGCCCAGCGCTCTTCGCCCGACGTTTGTTCCAATGCAACCAACAAGCCTTGACTGGTATGAACCATGATTAAACTTGCATCCGCTACCGGATTCGCAAGCACCTCACCATTCACCTTGGCGCGCCAAACTTCTTCGCCCGTTTTGACGTCAAGCGCAATAACTTCGCCGTTTTCGCTACCGATATATAGCTTTTGATACGCCGCGGCAATACCACCAGAAAGTCGAGCTGATGTCTCACCAGCGACATTAACTTCCCAAAGCGTTTTACCCGTTTCTGGATCAAGCGCTTTTACCACTCCGTCTCGGCTAGCGACAAACAAGTTGTCATAGGCGTAAATTGGAGAGAGCTTCGAGAAGAACTGACCAACACCATCACCAATACTTGCAGACCATACCGACTGAGGCGTGAACTCACTTTGTACTTTTGGCAGTGGTGCCATAATGACGGTATCTTCTTCACTAGAACACCCTGCAAGAATTCCCAGTACCGAAATAGAAAGCAGTACTTTCTTTACGACTCTATTCATCGGCTATGGCCCTTACTTGGCAAGATCGTCCAGTTTAATTTGTAGCCCTTGGCTTGCGTCTTGCGCTTGCTGTGCTTCAGTATAAGCAGTGTAAGCTGCATCACGGTCACCGTCACGAATTGCGATATCACCACGCAGCTCGGCCACTCGGCCTGCCCATGCGTCATCGGTAATTTTCGCAAGTTCAGCACGCGCACCATCAACGTTACCTGTTTCCGCCATTAGACGAACAATACGGTAAGTCACTAGCGGAGTGATCGCCGCATCTTTAGTTTTGCTTTGTGCCCATTGCAGTTGCTCAAGAGCCTTTTCAAGCTCACCAGCTTCTACTTGAACTTTCGCTAGTTGTAGTGAAGCCAAAACACTGTATTCAGTGTCTTTGCTACCATCGATAAATGCTTGTACATCACCACTTGCGTCTGTGCCTTTAGCGGCAATAGCTTCTACCGCTTTGGTATACTGTTCAGAAGCAGCTTCTTGCGCAGACGTTACTGAGTCTTGATAGTAACGCCAGCCAAATAAACCACCCAAACCAACAACAACACCAAGAACCACTGCTTTGCCGTTCTCTTTCCACCAATCTTTGATTGCTTCTACTTGTTGTTCTTCAGAATCGTAGAGTTCCACTTCCTGTCCTCTTAAAAGAATTCGTCACTAACGTTGATTGATTCATCTATCGAATACGTCCAATCAACGTCAGTCTATAAACTAGATAATATCTGCTAATTTAGCGGCTAACTCAGTTTGAGCAATAGTTTCTTGCTCACCACCCTGCAAATCTTTGACCACGACCGTATTCTCGGCCACTTCATTCTCGCCTAGCACTAGAGCGTATACTGCGCCAACTTTATCTGCACGCTTAAATTGTTTCTTGAAGTTGCCACCACCAAAGTGATTCATGACACGAATACCAGGGATAGCTTCACGCAAAGACTCGGCTAGCTTCATACCTGCCATCATGGTGCCTTCACCCGCAGTCACTACGTAGGCGTCAACACTACGACGAACATCAGTCAGCTCAAGCGTTTCCATCATTAGTACCAAACGCTCTAAACCCATAGCAAATCCGACAGCTGGCGTCGCTTTGCCACCTAGTTGTTCAACCAGTCCGTCATAACGACCACCGCCACAAACCGTACCTTGAGCACCTAAACTTTCGGTGATCCACTCAAATACCGTGCGGTTGTAGTAATCCAACCCACGGACAAGGCGTTGATTTACCGTATATTCGATTCCTGCTGCGTCAAGAAGTTCACAAAGACCTGCAAAATGTTGTTTTGAGTCTGCATCGAGGTAATCTGACAGCTCAGGAGCATCAACCAAAATCGCTTGTACATCTGGGTTCTTGCTATCTAGAACACGTAGCGGATTGGTGTACATACGACGCTTGCTATCTTCATCAAGAACATCAATATGCTGCTCTAGGTGAGCGATCAATGCCGTACGGTAATCAGCGCGAGCTTCTAGAGAGCCGATAGAGTTCAGTTCCAAACGTACATGTTCAGCAATGCCCAACTCACGCCATAGACGCGCAGTCATCATGATAAGTTCAGCATCAACGTCAGGGCCATTTAGACCAAAGACTTCCACACCACATTGATGGAATTGACGGTAACGACCCTTTTGTGGGCGCTCATGGCGGAACATTGGGCCCATATACCAAAGACGTTGTTCTTGGTTATATAACAAGCCATTTTCAATACCAGAACGCACACAACCGGCCGTGCCTTCAGGACGAAGCGTTAGGCTATCGCCATTACGGTCTTCGAAGGTGTACATTTCCTTTTCGACCACATCCGTCACTTCACCGATAGCGCGGCTAAATAGATGGGTCATTTCAACGATTGGCATACGTACTTCGTTGTAGCCATATGCGCTAACAACATGCTTAACTGTATTCTCAACTTTTTGCCAAAGTGGAGATTGTGTTGGGAGGCAGTCGTTCATGCCTCGGATTGCTTGAATAGTTTTTGCCACAGTTTAATACCGTTATATCGTTGAAATTATTTATCTTCTACTTGATTCACTTCGATGCGATTTGACTCATCTAACATCGACGCCTTAGCACGAATTTTTGCTTCGAGCTTGTTCACTAGGTCATCATTATCGAAGCGCTCTTTCTGACGTTTACCGTCCTCGTAGAATGCACTTTTCTTGTTACTACCAGCTAAGCCTAAGTGTGAAACTTCTGCTTCACCTGGTCCATTCACCACACAGCCGATAATCGACACATCCATTGGTGTAATCACATCTTCTAAGCGCTGCTCTAGCGCATTTACTGTACCGATCACATCGAATTCTTGACGTGAACAACTTGGGCAAGCAATAAAGTTGATACCACGAGAGCGAATACGCAATGACTTCAAAATATCAAAGCCCACTTTGATCTCTTCAACTGGGTCTGCCGCTAAAGAAATACGCAAAGTGTCACCAATACCTTCTGCCAACAGCATTCCAAGACCCACTGACGACTTCACAGCACCCGCACGAGCACCGCCAGCTTCAGTGATACCTAAGTGTAGTGGCTGATCAATCTTTTGAGCCAACAATCGGTAAGAATCTACGGCAAGGAACACATCCGATGCTTTAACACTGACTTTAAATTGGTCGAAGTTTAGACGATCCAAAATATCCACGTGACGCATCGCCGACTCAACCAAAGCAGCTGGTGTAGGCTCGCCATATTTCATCTGAATGTCTTTTTCTAAAGACCCGCCATTTACGCCAATACGAATTGGAATGTTTTTATCACGCGCACAATCTACAACAGAGCGAATGCGAGCTTCGTTACCGATATTGCCCGGGTTGATACGTAAACAATCTACGCCATACTCCGCAACCTTCAATGCAATTCGATAGTCGAAATGAATGTCAGCCACCAGAGGAATCGAAACTTGCTGTTTGATTTCTCGGAAGGCTTCTGCGGCATCCATAGTAGGAACAGAAACACGAACAATGTCTGCACCGACATTTTCTAACGCTTTAATCTGAGCAACGGTCGCAGCAACATCCGTTGTGCGAGTGTTTGTCATTGACTGAACAGCAATGGGTGCGCCATCGCCGATAGGTACATCGCCCACATAAATACGCGTAGATGGGCGACGTTTAATTGGTGATTCGTGATGCATATTGATTATCTAAGGTAAGGTGAATCGAGCTACTTTGCCTGAAGTATACCCAGAAAGGTCGACAGGTTCACTTGCTAATGTCATAGAAACTTTCTCAGGAGCACCTAAAATCACTTTAAATGGTGCTTTTCCGTTTACATTGACATTATCGCCCTGCTTTTTAATACCAGTAGTGATGGTCTTTCCGTCCGCGTCTTTTACCTGGATCCAGCAGTCACCTGTGAAAGCCATCGTTAAATTAGTCAGACCATCAATTGGTTTTGGTTGCTCGTTTGCGGTTTGAGGTTGTTCCTCAATTACTGCAACGTCTGCCGAAACCGATTCAACGTTATTATTGGCAGTCTCTGGTACCGATTCTGTTGCAGCTTCCTCTGTCTGCTCCGGCGCTTCGATAATGGCAGACACATCAATAGTTTTTACTTCATCTTCTGCTGTTGCTAATTCAGGCTCAGCGGTAAGTTGTGGCGAAGCGGGTTCTTCTACTTGAAAGGCAGGATCGCTAGTATCTGCGATTTCCGATAGAGTATCTTTTTGCTGGCTTTGTAACCACCAAACCGAAGAGATACCTATAATTACCACGAAAATACCCCAAGTAAGTTTCATTATGCGGCTATCGTGTTTTTCTTTATTGGTTTTCTGAGAGAAGCTCTGCATTGGCTGTTCTGAAGGTTGAGCTTCACTGTGGTGTTCAATGGCACCAAGGATCTCTTTTTCATCAATACCAACGGCCTTAGCGTAAGAACGTAGATAGCCTCGAGTGAAGGTTGCAACTTGCTCACCATCAAAATCGTTGGCTTCAATCTTTTGAATGATGGCGACACGCAAGCGTAAGCGGTCTGCGATCTGTTTCTGGGTGAGGCCTAGCGCTTCACGCTTCTCTTTTAATATGGTTCCGGCAAGAACGGACTCTTGTGGTTGCTGTTCAACTTTATCTACTGCGGTATTTTGTTCAGTACTCATTTATCATGTACTTCTTTTGGTTGTGACTATGACGCTACACGCTTAGTTCGTTTTTTTAATTGGTGTGATATCGTCATTAGTGTGGTAAATCGTACGTACTAACTGTGTTTACAGCATAGTCCCAAATTGCCTACTTCTGCACCTCAATCTAGTGCAAAGTGCTCGATTTCATTATGATTTTCGCGCAAGATCTCCCCACATTGGGTCAAGACAGCGGCTGAATGTGACCATCATAGTCGATTCTAACCACGAGTTAAAATCGACAAACGTAAAACGACGTAAATAGAGCCATTTTTGATAAAAAATTGACACTATCTATAAAGTTCAAGCGACGTTTTGAAATATTTGATTAACAAAACCGATATTTGTTCCATTAATACTGAATTTTTTATCAGTAAATTGTGGCAAGGATCAGATATTTCCGATTGCAGCGCTATAGATACAAAAAAACCAAGCAAATACTTGGTTTTTCTTTATTTATTTGTGGATTATACCGATTTTACCGGAATAGCTTCACCTTTTTGCTCAGCCAGTTGCTTGGTACGTTTAGTACGGTCAATCACATCACCAACTAACTGGCCACACGCCGCATCAATATCGTCGCCGCGAGTCTTACGAACTGTCACTGTATAGTCGTACTGCATTAGCGTCTTCATGAAACGATCGATGCGCGAGTTGCTCGGTTTCTTGTACGGTGACCCTGGATAAGGGTTAAATGGAATCAAGTTGATTTTCGCAGGCGTGTCTTTCAACAGTTCCGCAAGCTCACGCGCATGATCCATATCGTCGTTAACATGGTCCAAAAGTACATATTCAACGGTTACTTTACCGCGATTAGCATTAGATGACGCAATATAACGACGAACTGATGCTAAGAAATCTTCGATATCCCAACGATCATTAATCGGCATGATTTCACTACGCAACTTGTCATTTGGAGCGTGAAGAGAAATAGCCAATGCAACATCAATTTCACCCGTCATTTGATCAAGACCGGACACCACACCAGAAGTCGATACTGTTACGCGGCGTTTGGACAAACCAAAGCCAAGATCGTCTAGCATAATTTCTAACGCAGGCATCAGATTCTTCATGTTGAGTAGAGGTTCACCCATACCCATCATCACCACGTTGGTTATTGGGCGACGACCTGTCTCTTTTTCAAGGCCGACTTCACGCGCAGCGCGCCAAACCTGACCGATAATTTCCGAGACTTTAAGGTTACGGTTAAAGCCCTGCTGTGCCGTTGAACAGAATTTACACTCCAACGCACAACCTACTTGAGATGAAACACACAACGTTGCGCGGTCATCATCTGGGATATAGACCGTTTCGACATCTTGATCACCTACACGCATCGCCCATTTAATGGTGCCATCAGATGAGTGTTGCGCTTCAGAGACTGTCGGAGCTTTAATTTCAGCCAAACGAATCAGCTTTTCACGAAGCTTCTTGTTGATGTTGGTCATCTTCTCAAAGTCATCACAACCAAAATGATAGATCCACTTCATAACCTGATCAGCACGGAAGGCTTTTTCGCCAAGTTCCTCTTGGAAGAATTTACGCATACCTTTGCGATCAAAATCGAGTAGATTGACTTTTTGTGCGGTCATGTTGCCTCTTCGATGACGGTGATTCTACTTAAGGGCGCGAATTGTACAGCCTTTAGGCGACTACAACAAGCGCTACAAAACCTTAAAATAATAAGGTATTCATTTATAAGTGAACATTTTTTGAACAGCAAACACACTCAATATTAAAAAAGGAGGCCTAAGCCTCCTTGTGTTGAGCGGAATCAATCATTAACGCGGACAAATTTCCGACGTAGGGAAGAAAAATTCAATTTCACGCGCTGCCGATTCTGGACTGTCTGAGCCGTGCACCGAGTTATGGCGCATGCTTAACGCGTAATCTGCACGAATGGTTCCACATGCAGCTTCTTCAGGGTTAGTCTTCCCCATAAGCTCACGATAACGAGAGATAGCATCTTCGCCTTCAAGTACTTGAACCATGATAGGACCAGAGGTCATAAACTCGCGCAGTGCATCAAAGAATGGCTTACCCTCGTGTTCAGCGTAAAACCCTTTCGCTTGCTCATCGGTCAAGTGAACCATCTTAGCTGCGATAATTTTTAGACCAGCTTTCTCAATACGATGATAGATCTCACCAATAAGATTACGTTCTACAGCATCAGGCTTAACGATTGAAAATGTTCTTTCTAGGGCCATTATTGTTCCTTATCTTTCTGTTTCTATTGTTGTTATTTGGTTTGAGCTTGCTCAGTAAGCAGTCGAGCTAGAGTACGAATACCCATGCCAGTTGCCCCCGCAGACCACTTGTCAGTCCCCGCTTTGCGATAAGTGCCGGCACAATCGAAATGCAACCAACCTTTTTTATAATCGGTAACAAAGTAAGACAAAAATGCCGCTGCAGTGCTTGCACCTGGTGAGTAATCACCACTGCTGATATTTGAAAGATCAGCAAAGTTTGACGGCAGCATACCTCGATGGAAATCTGCTAGCGGTAGTGGCCACAAACCTTCTTTTTCTTGGTTTGCATTGGTTAATGCTTGATGAGTGAGTTCATCATCAAAAGACATGATAGCGTGGTAATCATTACCTAGAGCATTCTTAGCTGCACCGGTGAGCGTAGCACAGTCAATAATCAGCTCAGGGTTTTGTTCACTCGCGTAAATGAGACCATCAGCTAGAACCAAGCGTCCCTCGGCATCGGTATTCATGATCTCAACCGTCTTACCATTTTTATAAGTGATCACGTCACCCAATTTAAGCGCTCGGCCAGAAACCATGTTTTCCGCACAGCAGAGAATCAACTTCACACGTTTATTCAAACCACGCATGATCGCTAATCCCAAACCGCCAGTGATAGTACCAGCGCCACCCATGTCTGCTTTCATCGCCGACATAAAGTTAGAAGGCTTCAGGCTGTAGCCACCAGAATCGAATGTGATGCCTTTACCAACTAGGCACGCAAATACTGGGGCATTTTCGTCTCCAGTTGGGTTGTAATCGAGTTGCAGCATTGCCGATGTACGTTCAGAACCGCGACCTACAGCGAAAATACCTTCCCATCCCTCAGTCAGCAGATCTTTATCTTTTACAATGCGGTAAGTAACGTGCTCAGGTGCCGTTGATTTAATGAACTCAGCCGCCATAGTCGCAAGTTGACGAGGTGCAACTTCTTCCGCGCTCTTGTTGATGATGTCACGAGTCCAGTTGGAAGCTTTGATACGTGCATTCAGCTCGTTTTCATCTTGTTCACCGAGTGACGGCAGTGTTACTTGCGTGCTTTTCTTAGAGTTACGATAGCCTTGATAGAATGCCCAGGTTGATTCTAGGTCCCAGCCTTCACCAGCCAGTGTTGCATTAGAAATACCTTGTGAGTCTAATTTACGAGCCGCGCGCTGAATAGCGCCTAAATCGTGGCCCTCACCTAAGTGGACTGTCGCGCCAGTTTCTGTGAAAGAGATGATTGCTTTGTCGCCCCATTGAGGAGCAGCCGCTTCTTGGCTAAGAAATACCGACATTGTGTTAGACATGGTCTCTCCTTGTCTTAATTCTGTTTTGTGTTGTCGTATCTTATGGTTCAAATGATGTTATCACTATGTAGAGACAATACCAATGACCCGCCCAAGGGAATTAATAACAATGTAACATGTAGCGACAAAAAAACGGACCAAAGGTCCGTTTTTAGAAGTAAAGTTAGAGCGATTTATCAATCGTACTCATCCATCCAGCATAAGATGACTGCTTCAAGGATTTTCTCATTAGAACGATTTGGATCATCGTCAAAATCTTCTAGTTTCGTTATCCATTGATGTAAGTCGGTAAAACGAACCGTTTTAGGGTCCATATCTGGAAATTGATCGCACAACTCAATAGCGATATCACGAGAATCAGTCCATTTTAAGCTCATGTATCCTCCACTTATTAGTGATCTTCAGATGCGTGGTTTAACGTGTATTTTGGAATTTCTACCACTAAGTCTTCATCAGCAACGACGGCTTGGCAACCCAAACGTGATTCTGGTTCTAAGCCCCACGCTTTATCTAGCATGTCATCTTCAAGCTCTTCACTCTCTTCAAGTGAATCGAAACCTTCACGAATAATCACGTGACAAGTTGTGCAAGCGCACGATTTCTCACAAGCGTGCTCAATCCCAATACCGTTTTTTAGTGCCACATCTAATACGGTTTCGCCTTCGTTAGCCTCTAACACTGCGCCTTCTGGGCACAGATCTTCATGGGGCAGAACAACTATTTTTGGCATGACTACTTAGTCCTCGAATTTAAATGTTATCTACTGATTGACCGGCAAGAGCTTCGCGAATGGACTTGTCCATACGACGAGAAGCAAATTCTTGGCTCGCTTTATCAGTATCTTTTATACCTTGTTCAATGGCGTCGGCATCGTCACCATTGCGCAATTTAATTAGTGCTTCAATAGCTTCTACTAGTGTTTGTTTTTCTTGTTCATCTAATAAAGCATCACCATCAGCTTGCATCGCTGCAATTAACCCTTCGATAACGCGATCGGCTTCCACACGTTGTTCAGCCAAAGCACGAGCCAACATGTCGTCTTTAGCGTAAGTCATCGAGTCTTTAAGCATATTGGTCACTTCATCATCGCTGAGTCCGTATGATGGTTTGACTTGAATATCAGATTGAATACCTGTGCTCTTTTCCATCGCAGTGACCGACAGTAGACCATCTGCATCAACCTGATAGGTGACACGAATATGCGCAGCACCCGCCGCCATTGGAGGAATACCTTTAAGTGAAAAACGAGCCAGAGAACGACAATCATCAACCATTTCACGTTCACCTTGAACAATATGAACCGACATAGCCGTTTGACCGTCTTTAAAAGTGGTAAACTCTTGAGCACGAGCAACTGGGATGGTTGTATTTCGAGGAACAATTTTCTCGACCAAGCCACCCATGGTTTCAATACCTAGAGATAAAGGCAGTACGTCGAGTAGCAGCATTTCAGAGTCAGGTTTGTTTCCTGCAAGAATATCCGCTTGAATGGCAGCACCAATCGCAACGACTTCATCAGGGTTAATGCTAGTCAGAGGTGTTTTCCCAAAGAACTCGCCTACCATGTCGCGAACCAAAGGTGTACGGGTTGAACCACCCACCATGACGACTTCAAGCACCTCTTCAGCGTCAACTTCCGCATCTTTTAGAGCACGGCGACAAGAAAGAAGGGTTTTCTTAACTAGGGCACGAATGAGATCTTCAAATTGAGCTTTCTCTAATTCGCCTTGCCAACCTAGCACATCCACACTTGCCACATCAGATTGACTCAAATCGATCTTAGCTTGCGTTGCAGCGTCCAGTAATTCACGCTGCTCTTGAACCGTTAATTCAGCCTTACCAATTTGCTGCTGCAAATGTTCTGCAACCAAATGGTCAAAGTCATCGCCACCCAGCGCTGAATCGCCGCCCGTTGCGAGTACTTCAAACACGCCACGAGATAATCGCAGAATAGATATATCAAAGGTACCGCCACCAAGATCATAAACAGCAATCACACCTTCTTGACCACTATCCAAACCATAAGCAATCGCGGCCGCAGTAGGTTCATTGAGTAGTCGTAAGACATGTAAACCAGCTAAGCTCGCTGCGTCCTTTGTGCCTTGACGCTGAGCATCATCAAAGTAGGCAGGAACCGTGATAACCACTCCTGCTAATTCGCCACCTAGCGATTCTTCTGCACGTTGAGAAAGTGCTTTTAAGATATCAGAGGACACTTGAATAGGATTCTTCGCCCCACCACGCGTTTGTAATACTGGCAGACCATTATCACTTTCTGTCAAAGAGTAAGGCATAGATGGGTAACGGCTTTGAACATCCGCAAGTGAACGACCTAATAAGCGTTTTACCGAAATAATAGTATTCACTGGATCAGAAGCTGCGTTATCACGAGCCTCAACACCGACCGTGGTCGACTCTTCTGTGTAATGCACGGCCGAAGGCAAGATATTTCTGCCATTCGAATCTGGTAGCGTGGCTGCTTCTCCACTTCTTACCGTTGCAACTAGAGAGTTTGTAGTCCCTAGATCAATACCTGCAGCCAACTTATGTTCGTGTGGCGCAGAGCTTTGACCGGGTTCTGCGATTTGAAGTAATGCCATTCAAATATCCTTGGGAGCTTCCATTAACCAAGCAGCTTATCTTCGAGCTGTTCTATTTCACTTTGCAACTTGGCGATAAATTTTAGTTTTCTGACGCTATCTGCAGCTTGTGGCCACTGATTCTGTTCGAGCAGCTGTTGTAACTCAAGCAGTTGTGATTTGAACATTTTGCTGACCTTCGCCTCAAAGTCAAAGAGTTCTGACTCAACATTACTTGAGGTCTCTATTTCTTCGAGGGTCTCACGCAGTTCCATCTGTTCCATTAAGAACATAGGGTCTTGCAAGGTTTGCTGTTCAGCTCGAATATCTACGCCATTCTCAGCCAGCAGATACTCTGCTCGAGAAATTGGCTTACGAAGTACTTCGTATGCGTCATTGATTTGCGCTGCTTTCTGAACCGCAAGCATGCGGTCACGCTCGGAAGCGGTAGCAAAGTTATCGGGATGAAAGCGTCGCTGTAATTCTCTGAATTGAGAAGAAAGAAGGCTACCGTCCAGCTGAAACTGAATAGGTAGCCCAAATAGTTCGAAATGGTTCATAACATAGACTCGCAAACAAGAATCGTGGAGCAACTGGCTAAACCAACTGCACCACGACTATTAAAGGTTAAACATTAAAGCTCTCACCACAACCGCACTCGCCTTTTGCGTTTGGGTTGTTGAATTCGAACCCTTCGTTCAAGCCCTCTTTCACGTAATCAAGCTCTGTTCCATCGAGATAAACCAAGCTCTTTGCATCGATGATGACTTTCACACCTTCATGCTCAAAGACTTCATCACCATCATCAAGTTCATCAACAAACTCAAGAACATAGGCCATACCAGAACACCCAGTGGTCTTTACACCTAAACGTAATCCAATACCTTTACCGCGGTTTTCTAAAAACGTTCTTACTCGGCTTGCTGCTGCTTCTGTCATTGAGATGGCCATACTACAACCTTTGTTTGCTTCTCTTGATGATATATTAAGGCTTGGTTATCCAAGCGATTTAGTCGTGCTTTTTCTTATAATCGGCTACGGCGGCTTTAATTGCGTCTTCCGCAAGAATTGAGCAGTGAACTTTCACTGGCGGCAACTCTAGTTCTTCAGCAATTTCAGCATTTTTGATAGCCGCAGCTTCTTCAATTGATTTACCTTTTACCCACTCTGTAACCAGTGAGCTTGATGCGATAGCTGAACCGCAACCGTAGGTTTTGAACTTCGCGTCTTCGATAATACCTTCTGGTGTTACCTTAATCTGAAGCTTCATTACGTCGCCACAAGCTGGCGCGCCTACCATACCACTTCCCACAGCTGGATCATTTTTATCAAACGACCCTACATTACGTGGGTTTTCATAGTGGTCAATAACCTTTTCACTATATGCCATAATAAATTCCTCGAATCCTCTACTATCGTGAGATTAGTGGTGTGCCCACTCGACCGTATCTAGGTCAATCCCTTCTTTATACATATCCCATAGAGGAGACATGTCACGTAACTTGTTCACTGCTGTTGTAATTTGCTCAATCGCATAGTCGATATCTTCTTCTGTCGTGAAGCGACCAAACGAGAAACGTACAGAGCTGTGTGCCAGTTCATCGTTCAAACCTAATGCACGAAGTACATAAGATGGTTCTAGGCTCGCTGAAGTACATGCTGAACCGGATGATACTGCAAGATCTTTCAATGACATCAATAGCGATTCACCTTCAACAAATGCGAAGCTCACGTTTAGGTTGTGAGGTACACGCTGCTCTAGATCACCATTGATCGTAACGGCTTCAAGATCTTTAACACCGTTTAACAGGCGATCACGCAGAGATTTTGCATGGTCATAATCTTTTTGCATATCTTGCTTAGCAATAGCAAATGCCTCGCCCATACCAACAATTTGGTGAGTCGGTAGCGTACCAGAACGGAAACCACGCTCATGACCACCACCGTGCATTTGTGCTTCTAAACGGATACGTGGTTTACGACGAACGTAAAGTGCACCGATACCTTTAGGGCCATAAATCTTGTGAGCTGACATTGAAATTAAGTCAACTTTCATTTCTTGAACATCAATTGGCAATTTGCCAGCCGATTGCGCAGCATCAACGTGGAAAACGATTTTCTTGCTGCGGCATAGCTCACCAATAGCGGCGATATCTTGAACAACACCAATTTCGTTGTTTACGTGCATAATAGAAACAAGCACAGTATCGTCACGCATTGCAGCTTCTAACTTTGCTAAATCGATAAGACCATTGGCTTCCGGCTCAAGATACGTTACCTCAAAGCCTTCACGCTCTAATTGACGACATGGGTCAAGTACTGCTTTATGCTCTGTTTTACAGGTAATAACATGCTTACCTTTTTTAGCGTAAAAATGAGCAGCACCCTTGATAGCAAGGTTGTCTGATTCTGTCGCGCCCGAAGTGAAAATAATTTCGCGAGGATCCGCGTTCAACAGATCGGCGATTTGCTCACGCGCGTTGTCTACTGCTTCTTCTGCTTGCCAACCAAAACGGTGTGATCGTGACGCTGGGTTACCAAAGGTACCGTCCATCGTCATAAATTGAACCATCTTTTCTGCAACCCTCGGGTCAACAGGACATGTGGCAGAGTAGTCTAGATAAATAGGCAGTTTCATTCTTTACTCCAATGTAAAAGCAACACTACTTACGAGCGAACATTAATTCCGATGGGTGCGGTGCTTGTACTTTTTCTTGAGAACCCATGATTTACCGCAAGATCTACGTCTTGTCGGTCTGAAATTTCTAATACTTCATTATCTACCATCAGCTCACCGAGAGTGATGTTATTTAAGAAGTCACTAATGCGAGAGCTTAAATCTCTCCAAAGCGTATGAGTGAGGCAACGTGTACCACCTTGGCAATCGCCTTTGCCAGCACATTTGGTTGCATCAACAGACTCATCAACAGCAGCTATCACCGTTCCAATTGCAATATCAGACGCTTCTGCGCCGAGTCGGTAACCACCACCTGGACCGCGTACACTGGCTACAAGTCCAGCTTTGCGCAATTTTGAGAACAGTTGCTCTAAATATGACAGTGAGATCCCTTGACGTTCAGAGATATCTGCCAGAGGTACTGGGCTTTGCTGTGAGTGCAGTGCGACATCTAGCATCGCCGTTACTGCATATCTTCCTTTTGATGTTAGTCTCATATCACACGTTTCCACATTGATTATGTGGTTTCGATTTTTCCATACCTGACTATTTTAATCAAGTATTTATTTGACTAAAATAGTCAGGTATTTAACCCAACAGAAAAAGTGGTTATTTTTTAACCCCTAGCCCTTTTTCTATTGACGTTAAAATACCACGCAACGTGTTGATTTCCTGTGACTCAGGGCGAGCTCTGCTGAACATTCTTCGTAATTTGTTCATTACTAACCCTGGTTTATCCTTAGAGATAAACTGGGTATCGGTGATGACTTTTTCAAGGTGTTGGTAGAATAATTCTAGCTCTTTGTGACGTGGATACTCAGCTTGCTCTTGTTCAGGAAATTGGTTGGCCACACGCTGCAAATGTGCAACACGTACTTCATAACTTAATGTCTGAACCGCCATCGCTAAGTTAAGAGAGCTGTATTCCGGGTTTGCAGGAATACAAGTATGAAAATGGCAAAGCTGCAACTCTTCGTTGGTCAAGCCAGTGCGTTCACGACCAAAAACCAAAGCAACAGGGTGTTGCTCACCTTCTATGGCAAACTTCTCGCCACACTCTCTTGGTTCAATCATAGGCCAATCCAGTGTACGAGAGCGCGCACTTGAGCCAACAACCAAACCACAATCTTCAATAGCATCTTGCAATGAACCAACAATTTGAGCGCCAAGCGCAATATCACTAGCACCCGCTGCAAGCGCAATCGCTTGAGCATCTACCTCACATTGTGGGTCAACCAAGACCATCTGGCTTAAACCCATCACCTTCATCGCTCTTGCAGCTGAGCCGATATTACCGGAGTGAGAGGTTCCGACGAGGACGATTTTCACGTTGTCTAGCATTGTCAAATTGCACCGAGATTACAAAACCGACGAATAATAACATAAACCCGACTAAAATAGTCAGGGTCTTTTTATTCACCCCAATGACAGAACAAAAAATAACCACTTCCTTTTTGCCAAAACTTTGGTATACTCGCCGCCGCTTTTTGTTCTTTAACATCCGTTGGGAAAATTCGTATGCATCCAATGCTAAATATCGCTATACGCGCTGCGCGTAAAGCGGGCAACCATATTGCTAAATCACTAGAAAACACTGACAAGATCGAGTCGGTACAGAAAGGCACTAATGACTTTGTTACTAACGTAGACAAAGAAGCTGAAGCACTCATTATCCATACTATTCAAACATCTTACCCTGACCACAGCATCATCGCTGAAGAAGGTGGCATGATTGAAGGTAAAGATAGCGACGTACAATGGATCATCGACCCACTGGATGGCACTAATAACTTCGTTAAAGGTATTCCACACTTCTCAGTATCTATTGCGGTTCGCATTAAGGGTAAAACTGAAGTTGCGTGCGTATACGATCCAATGCTAAACGAGCTATTCACTGCACAACGCGGTGCTGGCGCTCAATTAAACAACGCTCGAATCCGTGTTAACACACTAAAAGACCTAAAAGGTACTATTATCGGTACAGGTTTCCCTTCGAAGCAAAAACAGCACTCTGAAAGCTATTTCAAGATCATGTCAGCAATGTTTGTTGAATGTGCAGACTTCCGCCGCGCAGGTTCTGCTGCTCTTGATCTTTGCTACGTAGGTGCAGGTCGTCTAGACGGTTTCTTCGAACTAGGCCTAAAACCATGGGACATGGCTGCAGGTGAACTTATCGCACGTGAAGCTGGCGCTATCGTAACTGATTTTTCAGGCGGTACTGAGTACATGAAGTCTGGTAACGTTGTTGCTGCAAGTGCACGTGGTGCTAAGAGCATGCTTAAAATCATTCGCGAGAATGGTAACGAAGCTATCCTTAAGTAATTAGCTTAAGACTTACAGCCCGTCACAGCTGAATTTGAAATCCCGGCCATTGGTCGGGGTTTTTTTTAGCATTTTCGATGCAGTGAGACAGTTACTGTCATCCATTTATGACAGACAAAAAAAGCCACTCGATAGAGTGGCTTTTGCGATTTAGGACGATGCTTTCGTCATCCGCGAGTCACGCCTGTGTGGGGGTGACGACGCACTTGAAGTCTAATTCGATGCCTTAAGGCATTTCATCAAACTCTGCACCTTCTTTCTCAATCTGCGGTGGCATTAAGTGCTCTTTCTGGATACCCAGTTTCAGAGCCAGAGCCGATGCAACATAGATTGAAGAATAAGTACCAACGGTAATACCTAACAGCAAGGCTGTTGCGAACCCGTGAATCATCGCACCACCTTGAGTAAAGAGTGCGATAACTACGAATAATGTAGTACCAGACGTAATCAAAGTACGGCTTAACGTTTGAGTGATTGAGCTGTTCATAATGTCAGCTGGCTCACCATTACGCATCTTACGGAAGTTTTCTCGAATACGGTCGAAAACAACGATCGTATCATTGAGCGAGTAACCGACTACGGTAAGCAGTGCCGCAACAATGGTAAGGTCGACTTCGATTTGCATCAAAGAGAAAATACCCAACGTAATTATAACGTCGTGCGCGAGTGCTAGTACCGCACCTGCCGCTAAGCGCCATTCGAATCGTACAGATACATAGATCAAGATACAGATTAACGATACTAGGATCGCTAAACCGCCCGCTTCGGTCAGCTCATCACCCACGTTCGGACCAACAAACTCGATACGGCGCATTTCAACGCTTTCGCCCGTACCTTGTTTAATCGCATCTAAAATCTGGTTACCTAGTGCTTCCGCTTGTACATCTTCACGTGGACGGAGACGAACCATGACATCACGAGATGAACCAAAGTTCTGAACCGTTGCATCACCAAAGCCTTTCGCATCTAGAGCCGAACGAACTTGCTCAAGATTAGCCGGCTGCTCAAAGCCAACTTCAATCAACGTACCGCCAGTAAAGTCTAGACCCCAGTTCAACCATTTGGTTGACAGAGTAAAGATGGCAGCACCTATCATCACGAGCGACAAGGCAAATGCCGCTTTAGACCAACGCATAAAGTCGATCGTTTTGTCTGCTTTCAATATCTGAAACATAACTAACCCTTAGATCGACAACTTGTTGATACGCTTACCACCGTACACTAGGTTCACGAGGCATCGTGTACCAATGATGGCAGTAAACATTGAAGTGATAATACCAATCGACAGCGTTACCGCGAAGCCTTTGATTGCTCCGGTACCTACTGCGAATAGAATAATCGCGGTAATTAGCGTGGTAATGTTCGCATCAGCGATGGTACTAAACGCATTGGCATAACCTTGGTGAATCGCTTGTTGAGGGTTACGTCCCTCTTTTAGCTCTTCACGTATCCGCTCAAATATCAGAACGTTCGCATCAACCGCCATACCTACGGTAAGTACGATACCTGCAATACCTGGTAACGTCATCGTTGCACCAGGAATCATCGACATCACACCAACGATCAATACGATGTTAGCCATTAACGCCATATTGGCAAATAGGCCAAATCGACGGTAATAGACCAAGGTGAATAGCATTACGGCGATCATACCTGTAATACATGCCTTAATGCCCATATCGATGTTTTGCTGACCCATTGATGGACCGATGGTACGCTCTTCAACAATCGAAATAGGTGCAATCAGAGCACCGGCACGCAATAGCAGAGCTAAGTTGTGAGCTTCGGCTGCAGAATCGATACCAGTGATGCGGAAGTTGCGACCAAGTGCCGATTGAATCGTCGCTTGGTTAATAACTTCTTCATGCTTATCAAGAATAACTTTGCCTTCCGGTGTGCGCTTGCCGCTGTCTTTATACTCAGCGAAAACCGTGGCCATCAGCTTACCAATATTCTGACGTGAGAACGCCGCCATTTTGTTACCACCTTCGCTATCTAGCGAGATGTTAACTTGTGGACGTCCATATTCATCAGCACTTGAACTTGCATCGGTAATGCTCGCACCACCTAGAATAACGCGCTTCTTCAACACCACAGGACGACCGTCACGGTCTTGCTTGATTTCACTACCCGCTGGCGCTCGACCATTAGCAGCCGCTGCAAGATCCGCAGAGCTGTCTACTTCACGAAATTCTAGCGTTGCCGTTGCACCAAGAATCTCTTTAGCTCGAGCAGTATCTTGTACACCTGGAAGTTCAACTACGATTCGGCTAGCACCTTGACGTTGAACCAGAGGTTCAGCCACACCCAGTTCGTTTACACGGTTACGTAAAATGGTGATGTTCTGCTCGACAGCATAGTTACGAATCTCTTGTAGACGAGTTTCTTTAAAACGCGCTACAAGTGCGAAACGACCATTTGAGTCAGAATCAAAGAAGTCCATGTCTGGGTGTTTCGTGGTTAGCACCGCTTTTGCTTCCGCGAGTTGTTCAGCGTCACGAAGTAGTACTTCAACACCGTCTTTACCCGATGGACGAATGGAGCGGTAGCGAATTCGGTCTTCACGAAGCTCACTACGAAATGCTTCTTCTTGCTGACCCACCAGCTTTTCCATCGCAGCATCCATATCCACTTCCATCAAGAAGTGAACACCACCACGAAGGTCCAAGCCTAATTTCATTGGGTTTGCACCGATCGACTCTAGCCAGTTTGGCGTAGCTGGCGCTAGGTTCAATGCAACAATGGAATCTTTACCTAAAGCTTGGCTGATTACGTCACGCGCACTGATTTGAGTATCAGTATCGTTGAAACGAACAAGAATGGAGCCATTTTCTAAAGCAATGGACTTACGAGAGAGTTGCTCTTCTTCAAGAGCTTTGGTGACAGTATCCAGCGTCGACATATCAACAGAGGCGCCACGCGCCCCTGTAATTTGAATAGCCGGATCTTCACCGTATAGATTGGGAAGTGCATACAAAGCTGCAATGGCGATGGCAAACACCACCATCAGGTACTTCCACAAAGGATAACGGTTTAGCACAGCGAGGATCCTTTAGCTGTTTTTATAGAGACTTTAGCGTACCTTTTGGTAGCACTGCAGTAACGAAGTCTTTCTTAATAACTACTTCATTGTTGTCGTTAAGAGCGATAGCAATGTAGTCGTTGTCTTCAGCAATTTTAGTGATCTTACCAATTAGACCACCATTAGTTAGGACTTCATCACCCTTACCCATAGAAGCCATTAGGTTTTTATGCTCTTTAGCACGCTTAGCTTGTGGGCGGTAAATCATGAAATAGAAAATTACCGCAAACATGCCAAGCATAATTAGCATTTCAAAACCGCCACCTTGTGGTGCCGCTTCAGCTGCGTGAGCTGCAGAAATCAAACTCATCGGAAAACATCCTCTTTAATGTAAATACATATCCAAAATTGGGCTATCCCCCTATCTTTTCAAGAAGCAAACGGTAACTCAATGTTTCATAGCGACTTAAACACATAAAAAATGTGACCGAGAGCTAGGATTTGGTACCAATTGCAGGGATAGCCGTTTATTTAGCCAACTATTTCATATCTAGTGGCGGCACTTCGCGATTGCGTCGTGCATAAAACTCTTCTACAAACTCATCAAAACGGTCTTCATCAATCGCAGTGCGGATGCTTTCCATCAGACGTTGGTAGTAGCGTAGGTTGTGAATCGTGTTTAAGCGAGCGCCTAAGATCTCATTACAGCGATCTAAATGATGCAGATACGCTTTAGAGTAAATTTTACAGGTGTAGCAATCACAATGCTCATCCAATGGACCTGTATCCGTCTTGTTCGTTGCATTACGGATCTTAACAATGCCACCGGTTACAAATAGATGTCCATTACGTGCATTTCGAGTCGGCATTACGCAATCGAACATATCGATACCACGGCGAACACCTTCAACTAAATCTTCAGGTTTACCTACACCCATTAGATAGCGAGGTTTGTCTTCAGGTAGTTTAGGCGTTGTATGCTCTAATACACGGTGCATGTCTTCTTTTGGCTCACCAACAGCAAGACCACCAACCGCATAACCGTCGAAGCCAATATTAGTTAAGCCTTCAACAGACACATCACGTAGATCTTCGTACACACTACCTTGGACAATACCAAACAACGAGTTAGGGTTCTCAAGCTTGTCGAAATGATCGCGAGAACGTTGTGCCCAGCGCAATGACATTTCCATCGACTTTTTCGCTTCAGCATGGGTCGCTGGGTATGGCGTACATTCGTCAAAAATCATCACCACATCAGAGCCAAGATCTTTCTGGATTTCCATCGATTTTTCAGCATCCATGAAAATCTTGTCACCGTTTACTGGGTTACGGAAATGCACACCTTCTTCAGTGATTTTGCGAATATCCCCAAGGCTAAATACTTGGAAGCCGCCTGAATCGGTAAGGATTGGACCATGCCAGTTCATGAAGTCATGCAAGTCGCCGTGCATCTTCATGATTTCTTGACCTGGGCGCAACCATAGGTGGAAAGTGTTACCTAGAAGAATTTCAGCTCCAGTGCCTTTTACTTCTTCAGGTGTCATACCTTTCACAGTACCGTAAGTACCAACAGGCATAAACGCTGGCGTTTGTACCGTCCCGCGTTCAAACGTCAATTGACCACGACGAGCGTGACCATTTTTCTTTTTTAGTTCGTATTGTAATTTCACGAAGCCTCCACATTGCCAGAGACACAGTCTGACTCAATCTTAAAACGCACTAACAAGCGTAGCTTGTCGCACTTGAATGCACTAGCCAAGCGACTAGTGAAGTTGGTAATCCTTACCGTATTCCACTGGCTCCTTGAGTGAAATAAAAATCTTAAGCGGTCTTTTTGGTAATGAACATCGCATCACCGTAGCTAAAGAAACGGTACTTCTGTTCTACAGCATGGTGGTATGCACTCATCACATTATCGTAACCCGCAAAGGCACTGACCAGCATGATGAGTGTGGACTCAGGAAGGTGAAAATTTGTTACCAAGCAATCCACCAGCTGATACTCATATCCCGGGAAAATAAAGATTTCTGTATCACCAAAAAATGGCACTAGCTCGGTGCCGTTTTTCAGCGCATCTTGCGCAGCGCTTTCTAGAGAACGAACGGATGTTGTACCGACCGCAATAATTCGGCCACCGTTTGCTTTGGTTTCATTGATCGCGTCTACGACCTCTTGCGGCACTTCAACGTATTCCGCATGCATATGATGGTCATTGATATTTTCAACTCGCACAGGTTGGAAAGTACCTGCACCAACATGCAGAGTCACATAGGCAAAATTTACGCCCTTGGCTTTGATTTTCTCAAGTACAGCATCATCAAAGTGTAGACCAGCGGTAGGAGCTGCAACCGCACCGGGTTTCTCGTTGTAAACGGTCTGGTAACGTTCTTTATCGGCATCCTCATCTGGACGATCGATATAAGGAGGTAATGGCATGTGGCCAATATCATTAAGAATATCAAGAACCGTCTTCTCAGACTGCATTTCAATCTCAAAAAGTGCGTCGTGACGAGCGACCATCAACGCTTGGTATTCATCATTCTCTCCAAGGAACAGTTCTGTACCTGGTTTTGGAGCTTTAGAAGATCGAACATGAGCTAAGACACGCTTTTCATCAAGCATACGTTCGACAAG
Source organism: Vibrio sp. McD22-P3 (assembly GCF_021568915.1). Taxonomy (NCBI): domain Bacteria; kingdom Pseudomonadati; phylum Pseudomonadota; class Gammaproteobacteria; order Vibrionales; family Vibrionaceae; genus Vibrio; species Vibrio sp. McD22-P3. The sequence continues at coordinate 22,336 of NZ_JAKGTN010000029.1, read as the reverse complement.
TACTTCAATTTTACCGCCTGACGCTTTACGTCCAAACATTCGTGCTGGAATCACGCGAGTATTATTGAACACGAGCAAATCGCCCGGCTGTACTTGGTCAACAATATCAGTGAAGCTTCCATCTACGACTTCACCAGTATTTCCGGTTAGCTGAAGCAGTCGGCTTGAGCTTCTTTCGGCTTTAGGGTAGCGAGCGATAAGCTCATCTGGTAAATCAAAATGAAAATCTGAAACTTGCATAACACCAATCTTCTATATTAAGCGACAAAAACGGCGAAAAAATTCGCAGCCGCATAGTATAAAGTGACCCGTTGGAATAGCAAGCTGAACCGTCATTGTCCAACGTAAACTCTGTGTTTTTTGGGGACGCAATTTAACCTTAGTATCAGTAAGCTTATTTTGTGACTGGCGCTACAAAAAACGACGCCTGTCTCAGACTTAATCCATGAAAAATTCTATAGTTAAAGTACACAATCAGAACGAGTTGGAGGCCCTATGATTAAGGTCGAAGATATGATGACTCGCAACCCTCACACCCTATTGCGGTCTCACTCCCTAGCCGATGCTAAACATACGATGGAAGCACTCGATATCAGGCATATACCTATCGTTGATGCAGAACGTCATTTGCTCGGCATTGTTTCTCAACGTGATGTTTTGGCGGCACAAGAATCCATCCTACAAAAAATCCCAAGCGACCAGTCTTACACATTATCCACCCCATTGAGTGAACTCATGCACAGCAATATTATGACGGTGGAACCAAGAGCCGGATTAAAAGAAAGTGCACTCTACATGCAAAAACACAAAGTGGGATGCCTTCCTGTTGTGAAAAATAAACAACTCGTTGGCATTATTACTGACAGTGATTTTGTCGCGATTGCGATTAACTTGCTAGAACTTCAAGAAGAAGTCGAGCCGGACGAAGTTGAAGAGAGTAGCGATTCGGAAGCACTTGACGCGTAACAGTCAAAAAAAGGGAGCGGCTTGCGCCGCTCAAACTTACCGACATTCAGTAGCCATTACTGAACTACTGAGGCAGTGCTCAAAACCAGTCGAAGCGTTAAGCTTCTGTTTTTCAATGATGTGATAACTCATTATGAGAACGCTTAAACACTACGAGAGACAATCAAACGATCACAGCTGGGGCTCTTTATCACTAAGATAAGCCACTGACTGCACTTACTCTCATCTCACTTGAAAGTTTAAAACGAAAGTAGTTACAGAAACGGTCAACAAACTTTATGTTCATTGTGGCAAAATGAGTCAAATAAATGATTCATTACCAAGTCTTACCTTCCACTGAAAACATACAAATACGATACCCAAGCCAACTTAGAGTATCAACTCTAAATGTGCCTTTTTCGAAAATTCGACACTTTGTACTCTTAATAACAATCATTGATAAAGTGCAAATAATGTAGCTTATTACGTAATTTAATTACACAAAATGGCAACCATTATTTCTTACATGGTTATAGCGAAAGTAGGAACATTGCTAGGTACACCTCGTTATCATTAAGATGTCTAGATAACGACCGCACACCTCTTCAATTTGACAGTGTGAAATTGACACTGTGAAGCGCAGGATTTGATTGAAAGATTTTGTGAAAATTAAACTGTGTTTTTTTACACACTAACCTAGGCATTTAGAGTAATTTAACAAAAAAGACACCAAAAGTGGTGTCTTTCACTAGCCGTTCTCTTTTATGCAGAATAGTTTGAAAACTAAAGTAATTCTGAAACCACATCCGCCAATTGAAGAAATGAGTCACGTCGAGATGAACTTGGTCGCCAAACTAAACCAATATCACGATAAGCTTGCTGCCCCGGAGGCTCAACGACAATAAGGTTTTGATTCTCCAATAGACCATGCTCGATCGCCATCTGAGGAATAAATGTAGTCCCCAATCCATTAGCAACCATTTGAACCAAAGTATGTAAGCTTGTTGCGCTAAATGGATTGATTTTCTCTTTCTCAGTCAGCTTGCACGCAGAAACCGCATGCTCTGTTAAACAGTGTTCATTTTCTAACAAGAAAACCGATTCATCCGGTAGATCATCATATTTGATAGGAACACGAATTCTGTCCGCTTGATTACGGCTGATGACCATCTTGAACGGGTCATGTCCAACAATGCAGCTGTCCATATTGCCGATGTCCATCGGGAGCGCCAAAATGAGAACGTCCAATTCACCATGTCTCAGCGCGGCGAGTAAGTTCGCGGTAGTATCTTCTCTGAGTAAAAGATTAAGCTGAGGGTAACGCGCGTTCACTTCCTGAACTAAATCACACAGTAAAAATGGCGCTATTGTAGGGATACAACCAAGCTTCAACTGCCCCTGCATCGCATCACCTTGACACAAGTTGCCTAACTCAATCAGGTCTTGTCCCTTTGCTAGGAGCTCTCGTCCTTGTGAAACCACCATTTCACCAGCTTGGGTAAAGACTAACGGACTTTTCTTATCTTTCTTTTCATAAAGAGGGCAGCCTATCAGTTCTTCTAGGTTCTGAATCCCCTTACTTAACGTAGACTGACTGACGAAACAGCGCTCTGCGGCTTCACTAAAGTGTCGCGTCTCATGCAGAGTAACCAAGTAATGAAGCTGCTTTAAACTGGGCCATTTATTCATGGTAACTGCCTGTTTTTGGACCAATATCAAAAAAGGAATCGGCATTACTGCTTCATCGCTTTTTTCGATGGAATTAATCTATTAATTTCGCTTTTTTCAATACTACAATGTGTACTATAGTTTGTCTCGCACAAACACGGACCAAACCAAAAATGGTTTGAATTAAACTCTATTTAGGAGCAAAAAAATGGTACTAGTTGGTCGTCAAGCCCCAGACTTTACTGCAGCAGCTGTTCTAGGTAACGGTGATATCGTTGAGAACTTTAACTTTGCTGAGTTCACTAAAGGTAAAAAAGCAGTTGTATTCTTCTACCCACTAGACTTCACTTTCGTTTGCCCATCTGAACTGATCGCATTCGACAACCGTCTTGCTGATTTCCAAGCTAAAGGTTGTGAAGTTATCGGTGTTTCTATCGATTCTCAGTTCTCTCACAACGCATGGCGTAACACTGCTATCGAAGATGGCGGTATTGGTCAAGTTAAGTACCCTCTAGTTGCAGACGTTAAACACGAAATCTGCCAAGCGTACGATGTAGAGCACCCAGAAGCAGGCGTTGCTTTCCGTGGTTCTTTCCTAATCGACGAAGACGGTCTTGTACGTCATCAAGTAGTTAACGACCTACCTCTAGGCCGTAACATCGACGAGATGCTACGTATGGTTGACGCTCTAAACTTCCACCAGAAGCACGGCGAAGTATGTCCTGCACAATGGGAAGAAGGTAAAGCTGGTATGGACGCATCTCCAAAAGGTGTTGCAGCGTTCCTATCTGAGCACGCAGACGACCTGTCTAAATAATTCGATACCTTCACCCTGCGCTCAATCAGGGTTGATGGTTGGATAAATATAAAGCGAAAAACGCAGCCAATCATTGAAGAAGAAACGAGTTAGCCAAAAAATTAAAGCCCGAGTCACGACTCGGGCTTTTTCTATTTTCAGAATTCAAAAGCAGAGATATATTGATACCCAGTATAGTTACTGAGAGACCTTATGAACTACCAACTTGAAGTCTGTATCGACAATATCGAGTCCCTGCCACTGGCTATTGCAGGTGGTGCTACGCGGATTGAGCTATGCTCATCTTTGGCGTTAGGGGGACTAACCCCGAACGCAGGCCTCATTAAACAAGCTGTCCAATCTTCTTCTATTCCTATCTACGTCATGATCCGTCCTAGACAAGGTGATTTCCTCTATGATTGTGACGATGTTGAAATCATGGCAGAAGACGTGCGCACCGCCGCTAAATATGGTGCTCAAGGTATCGTTTTAGGTCTACTTGATAAAGATGGCAACATCGATATGCCTCGTTCTATCCGCTTAGTAAAACTGGCTCATGAGTTACAGCTGGGCGTCACCTTCCATCGAGCGTTCGACCAATGTAAACATCCCGAACAGGCTTTGGAGGATGTGATCGCATTAGGGTGTGAGCGAATACTCACATCCGGGCTGGCCTCAAATGCACTAGACGGTAGCGATATGCTCGCCAAGCTGTCAGCTTTAGCAAATGGACGCATAGAATTGATGGCCGGAGCTGGAGTCAATGCTGATAATGTCGCTAAGATCATCGCCACCAGTCACGTTACGGAAGTCCACCTTTCAGGCAAATCAACTAGAAAAAGCAAGATGCATTTCATTGTTGACGATGCAAAAATGGGCAGTGATGATGTGGATGATTTTGCCATTCCTGTGACAAGCAGTGATAAAATTCGAGCAGTAGCGAAAGTGCTAAACTCATTATAAAGCTTTTGCTTTTAACCAAAGTTCCAGAGAAGGAGCCGACTGTTTGTAGGCTTCTTTCAATCTCGCACTACTTTCTCCTAGGGATTTATGAAAACGTCAGCGAATTTATTCCAAAAGCTCGATTTGAACCTACTCAGAACGTTTCGAGTTCTGTTGCAGGAGCGCAATGCCCGAAAAACCGCCGAGCGCTTGTTTGTGACTCAGCCTGCAATCAGTCAAGCTCTGCAAAAGCTGCGATTTCACTTGGATGACGAACTCTTCGTCAAAGTACAGGGCGGGTTAGAGCCAACACCATTTGCTCTTCAAGTAGAGGAAAAGATTGCCCCTTATTTAGATGGACTCGAAGCCTCTTTAGAACAGCTTTCCGACTTTTCGCCAAGTGAGCTAGAAGGAACAATAAAAATCGCTTTGGCGCCAATCGTATTATCTTGTTTGGCGGGATCTTTATTTACTGAACTTAGAAAACAAGCCCCAAAACTCAATTTGGAGTTAGTGAGTTGGACTCAACAAACACCAGAGCAACTTCGTAGTGGGGAGGTTTTCATAGGAATTCACTATGATCTAGATAGCATCTCCAAAGAAATTGCGAGAACTAAGTTAGCCTATTTAGAAGGACAAGTTTATGTACGACAAGACCATCCTCTTAAGGGAGAGGTCATTACGGCGCACGATGCAGCTCAGTTTGAAATCGCCTCTTTAATTTCCCCTGGCTGGAATGATAACTTTAGCTTTGCTGCTCAGATACTTGAACAGCTAGGCTACGAGCCTAAAGTGGTTTTCCGGTCGGAGGTGCTCATGGCCATCATTGACGTCGTTTCTGCTACGGATATCTTATTGCCTCACTCTAACCTGTTACCAAATCGACATAGTTCTGGTTTGAGAGCACTAAGGTTTGAACTGGACGGGCGTACATATACTAAAAACCTGTATACCTACCTTCACAATAAAAACCGTCACTCCCCTAAAGCGCAATGGTTGGAAAAAATACTACGCGAAAAGTTTTTAGAGCAGATCAATAATTAAAACTAATATTAGCGATAAGCAACACTTCTTAGCCATGTAGCACAACGATAGCTACCATCAGCACACTTTTACTGTTCTTAAAGGTGCTTGATGAAAAAGCTATTGTTACCTCTAATCGCTACTCTTTCTTTCACAACATCAGCTCAAACGTTCCACGTATCACCTGACCTCAAAATCGGTATATACAATGGTGCTGGTATTCAGTTAGGTGTAGCGGACACACTAGGTATGGATGCTGTATTTTTTAGCTATGGACGCAAGACCTATAACACAAACCGTTACGACGAACGACTAGACTCCTACCGCCTAGGATTACAACATATGTTCGGACACAAGCAGGACCATGGCTTGCAGGCTGAATTTGGCCTTGCTGATTATTACGGTCGCGATAGCCGCGATAGTGAATCGAGTAGTCGCAGTTCCCTAGGCTTAAGCATTGGAGCAAGTTATGTTTATATGCTCAACTCAAGCTTTGGTTTAAAGACAGGTTTCGATTATGACGTATTCAACTCACAGGACACCTATATCCCAGTAGGCTCGAATATGACCTTAAACTTCGGTGTGATTGGGCGTTTTTAAACTGCCCAACTAAAGAATGTCGTTAATGGCTTTCTCGTCCAGGTGACGAACATCTTTACCCTTCACGAAGTAAATGATGTATTCACAAATATTCTGGCAACGATCACCTACCCGCTCAATGGCTCGAGCTGACCACATGACCTGAAGAATGTTAGGAATGTTCTTCGGGTCTTCCATCATATACGTCATCAACTGACGAACCACGGCTTCATACTCTGCATCCAGCTTGTCATCTAATTTATAGACTTCGGCAGCAGCATCGACATCCATACGAGCAAATGCATCAAGCACTTGATGCAACATAGTGATGGCTTGTCGGCATAGCGGCTCTAAAGAGACATGAAATTTCTGTTGTTTCGTTGATGGTTGCTCTATAGCCACGCGAGCAATTCGAGTCGCTACATCGCCGATACGTTCAAGATCCGTTATCGTTTTGATGATTGCCATCACTAAGCGGAGATCTTTAGCCGTTGGCTGGCGTTTAGCAATAATTCTCGTACATGCCTCGTCAATGGAGACTTCCATCGCATTCACTTTGTGATCGTCCCTGACCACTTTTTTGGCCAACTCAAGGTCGTCTTTGTGCAACGCCTGCATCGCAAAGGATAGCTGTTGCTCGACCAGCCCTCCCATTGTTAACACGTGAGTGCGTATCGATTCTAATTCGGCATTAAATTGACCAGAGATATGACGACCAAAGTGCATGTCCAACAACTTCCTTAATTAACCGTAGCGACCGGTAATATAGTCTTCGGTTTGTTTTTCAATCGGTGAGGTAAATATAGTATCAGTATCCGCATACTCTACCAATTTTCCGAGGTGAATAAAGGCAGTGTGATCACTAACTCGCGCTGCCTGCTGCATGTTATGCGTTACGATCACAACCGTGTACTTGGTTTTAAGATCATTAATGAGCTCTTCGATGGTCAATGTTGAAATAGGATCAAGCGCCGACGTTGGCTCATCCAGCAGCAATACTTCGGGTTCAATAGCAATAGCTCGAGCAATCACCAATCGCTGTTGTTGTCCACCTGAAAGCCCAAATGCATTCTCGTGTAATCTGTCTTTCACTTCATCCCAGAGCGCCGCTGAGCGCAATGCTCGCTCTACCGCATCATCGAGATTACGGCTGTTCTTAATTCCTTGAAGCCGCAATCCATACACCACATTCTCATATATAGACTTTGGAAATGGATTCGGACGCTGAAACACCATCCCAACTCGTCTTCGCAAAGTAGCGACGTCCACATCCGGATGATAAACATTACCTCCATGTAATTTCACTTTGCCTGTCACCGTACAACCTTCAATTAGATCATTCATTCGGTTGATACAGCGAAGCAGAGTCGATTTACCACAGCCAGACGGTCCGATAAATGCGGTCACTTGCCCTTTTGGAATCCGCATAGATACGTCGTCTAGAGCTTGTTTATCGCGATAAAACAGATTCAAGTTTTCTATCGCAATGGCGGTTTGCTCATCACTTAGATTGTTAACATCTAAAGGCGTGGGATAGCCCAACGTTTGATTGATAGAAAACATGATTAATCTTGTCCTAATGTTCGATATTTTTCGCGCAGGTTATTTCGTATGGCGATTGCTGTTAAGTTTAGCCCAACGACCACCGTTACCAACAAGAAAGAGGTGGCATAGACTAACGGTCGTGCGGCTTCAATATTCGAGGTTTGAAAGCCCACATCATAGATATGGAAACCAAGGTGCATAAATTTACGCTCTAGATGCAAAAAGGGAAACTGTGAATCAATAGGCAAGCTTGATGCTAGTTTTACCACCCCAACCAACATTAGAGGCGCAACCTCTCCCGCGGCTCTCGCGACTGCAAGGATCAGCCCAGTGATGATTGCAGGGCTCGCCATAGGCAATACAATACGCCAAAGCGTTTCAGACTGGGTTGCTCCTAGAGCTAGTGACCCATGTCTGGCGGACATTGGAATTCTATTCAGCCCTTCCTCCGTTGCAACAATCACTACTGGCAATGTAAGAATCGCAAGAGTTAATGCCGACCACAATAGCCCCGGAGTACCAAACGTTGGTGCAGGTAGTCGCTCAGCATAGAACAGCGAATCAATTGAGCCACCAATGGTATAGACGAAAAAGCCTAAACCAAACACACCGTATACAATGGAAGGTACCCCCGCTAGGTTAATCACCCCTACCCGTATCATTCGTGTGAGAGCATTATTTTCAGCATATTCATGTAGATAAACCGCAACTAGCACCCCTAACGGCATCACCATTATCGACATAATGATAACCAACAGAACAGTGCCAAAAATGGCTGGAAACACCCCGCCTTCAGAATTTGACTCTCGTGGATCATCAGAGAGGAACTTCCAGACTTGTCCACTCCAATGTACTAACTTATCGGCAAAAGACATATTGTTCGGATACCAGAAATCAAGGATCCGATTTAACCCAATCTCAACTTTCTCACCACGCATATCTTCAACAATGAGCGTTTTACTGCTCAACTCGTTACGCAGTGCATCCAGCTCCCCTTCACTTTGGTTTAGCTGCTGGTGAATAATACTGACTTGCTGCTCATAACGGTGAGTAAGCTCCTCTGACAGCTCTCCATTAAGTGAGTCTCGGCGCTGCTTTAGCCGTAATGCTTCCAATTGATGATTCAAGCCACGTATTTTACGCTGAATCGTGTCATCTATTTGCTCTCGAGTCAGTTTCACCTGCTGAATTTCGAGCTTCAGCAGAGTGTTAAGATCCGCAGTAATTGCGCCATCGGGCGTCTTTAGAGCGATAATTTTCCCAAAGAAGTCACCACCACGTGTTCTCTCTAAAACGACAAGATCGGCAGGTGTCGTTTGCAACTTAAGTTGTGGTGAGAGCAAAGAAACAAAATCGACACCATATAAGTCTCGATTCGCGACTTTAATACTCAGACGCTCTACTTTCCCCGCAGCCAGCACCTCAGTCGGTAACAACTTATCGGCATCAGGAATGTTATGGGTAGGAACCCAAGTCTTTGAGTAAATCTGCCCAATTAAAGCTTTGCCGTTGTCATCTTGCCATTGATAAAGCGGAGCGGGCCAAAAATAAGTGAGCCCTTTCCAACCGATCAATAACAAAAGACCGAGGACGGATATTAAGCTGATGCTAACGGCACCACCTGTTAGCCAAACCCAAGGTGCGCCAGATTTGAGCCACTTAAACATGATAAGGCTCCTTCCACATTCTACAGCGCACTGTATTTCTCCCGCAGTCTTTGTCTAACCCACTCAGCCAGTGAATTCACAACAAAAGTAAAACTAAACAAAATCAATGCGATTAAAAACAACAAACGATAGTGGCTGCTTCCAACCTCAGATTCAGGGAGCTCCACAGCCATGGTGGCAGAAAGTGTTCTCATGCCCTCAAAAATATTCCAATCCAATATTGGTGTGTTGCCCGTCGCCATCAAAACGATCATTGTTTCGCCTACTGCTCGACCCAATCCCATCATTACTGCCGAGAAAATCCCCGGACTTGCGGTGAGTAGCACAACGTACACTAAGGTTTGCCACTGAGTTGCTCCTAGTGCTAATGAACCGTCGGAAAGATGCTTCGGCACAGAAAAGATCGCGTCTTCAGCAATCGTAAAGATGGTAGGAATCACAGCAAATCCCATTGCAAAGCCCACAACTAGAGCATTTCTTTGGTCAAAATCAATGCCATGTTGAGCAAGAAAAACTCGCGCATCACCATTAAAAAACAACACCTCCATGTCAGTGGAGTACGTCATGGCAAGGTACATCGCAACAATGATGACAGGAATTAGCGTAAACGGATGTAATCCACTGGGTAGTTTACTGGTGTATTGACGTGGCAAGATGTACCAAACAACACCAGCCAATAGACAAATTGTTGGTAGAGTCAGTAGAAGCAGAAGTACCGCTGGTAAATGCGTTTCTACTATCGGCGCAAACCAAAGACCCGCAAGAAAACCAATGATAACGGTAGGCAACGCCTCCATCAGTTCGATGGTTGGCTTAACGACTTTACGCATACTAGATGACATAAAATACGCCGTATAGATCGCGCCCAGCACCGCAATCGGTACCGCAAACAGCATAGCGAACATCGCAGCTTTAATAGTACCAAAGGCAATAGGCACAAGGCTGTACTTACCTTCAAACTCATCAGAAGCAGCAGTAGTTTGCCAAACGAATTCAGGCTCTGGGTAACTCTCATACCACACTTTGCCAAACAGTGCCGACAACGAAATTTCTGGATGCGGATTATCAATATGTCCTAAGTAGGTCGTACCGCCGGACAATACCAATGCATACTGATTGTTATAAGAAAGCGCAGAGACGCTTACCAGGCTCTTACTCGGCAGGCTACTGGTGAATACAACGCGTTCACTAGTGGTGTAATTACTTTGTAGGCTTCCGTCAGCTAGGACGGTTATGAACCCTTTCGTTAAATTTTCTGGAAGTAAAGCAGTTAAAGGTGCGTCAAAATTAAAGGAACGAATAGCAGTTAAGTGCCTAGCGTCTTGTTTCACCACATCAAACCACTGCCAAACTTGCTGATTATCATACTCCACCAGTAAGGAGTGAGCGCCAGACAACAATTTGAGCCCCGTGACTTTGGCCTTATTCACTGCAGTTAAGTCCACCACCTCACGAACCACGAGATGCTCGGCCCCTCTGTTGATCACAGCAAGTTCATTACCACTTCGCACATAAACCGTTTGCGCATCTGGAGTTAGCAATATTTCATCGGCAGAGTCTAAAGGTGCAAGAGTAGAGAGAGTTTGCACTGTTTTCGAATCGGAAGAATCCTGCGCATCTGAACTCGTTGGCTGCCAAATCAAATGGACTAAGCCACGACTATCTACCATAGCAAAGGCTATTCCACGAGCATTGCTGGTTGCTGTTACCAATGATATGACGCTGCCATGAGTGGGCATCCAATCAGCACGACCTGGCAACTTAAGTTCTAGATCACCTTGTCCTTTTTCTGATTGCCATTTAAATTTAGGCTGAACTAAGGCGAGTCTCTGATCAGAATCAACAATGAGTAACTGGTCATTATTAACCGTCTTAAGCATTGAGGTACTAATAGGAAGTTGACGTGTTGTTTGTTGACCTGAGACTAAAGATTGCTCAACCACCACGCCATCCGTTGTCACAAAAGCAGCTAGAGTGCCGTGGTCGTCTATCGCGCTATAGACGATAGGTTTATCTATACTTAACTCAACCCCTTGTGACCATGATACTTTGGCATCAGAGAAAAGTGGGAACGTCACATAAGCCAAATAGACAAAGATAAAGATCAAACTCGCCAATACACTCAAACCGCCAAAAGACACGATCCAGCGAACCAAACGGTCCTTTACCAGTCTTTTACGATCTTTGGTTTGTAACGAAAAATTGGCTGTTGCCATAATCTACATTTGTCTCTTTGGTGGCGGTTAGAATCTTACGAGATATTGCCCATTAAGGGTTCTGGGACGAGTTACTAGAATGCATGACGTGCCCCAACATTTTATGTCGTTTAGATGACAGTTATATTACATGCCATCTAACGTGCTGAAAATAATGAAATGTGTCAAGTCGCACGCTATTTGAAATAAAAATGTCATATAAAATCAATAAGGTTCACGATCAGGTTAGTCTTATATGTCACTCATTGACAACAATGAGTCCAAAATGTTGGTGGTTAGGTAAATGAGCGCGGAAAAACTCTATATCGAAAAAGAACTTAGTTGGCTCTCTTTTAACGAGCGAGTGCTGCAAGAAGCCGCAGACAAGACCGTCCCATTGATTGAACGCATCCGCTTTTTAGGGATTTTCTCCAACAACCTCGATGAGTTTTACAAAGTTCGCTTCTCTGACGTAAAACGCCGCATCCTCATTAACCAAGAAAGTGGTATTAACGACAACTCCAAGCATCTACTGGGTAAGATGCAAAGTAAGGCACTCAAGCTTAATTTACGATTTGATGAACTCTACAACGAGCTGATTTTAGAGATGGCTCGTCGTCGAATCTTCCTAGTTAATGAAACTCAGTTAAGTGACACGCAGCAAAAGTGGGTAAAGAAATACTTTAGAAATGAAGTACTGCCTCACTTAACGCCTTTTATGCTTGGTGAAGACATCAACGTACTGCAATTTCTTAAAGATGAGTACGCTTATATCGTTGTCGATATGCAAAAAGAGCAGAGTTCTCAGTATGCGATCTTAGAGATCCCGACTGATCACTTACCCCGTTTTGTCATGGTTCCGGAACAGAAAGGTAAACGCCGTAAAACCATCATTCTGCTCGACAACATCATTCGTTATTGTCTTGACGATATATTCCGCGGGTTCTTTGATTACGATGAGCTTAATGGCTATGCGATGAAAATGACGAGGGATGCGGAGTACGACTTAAGTCTCGAAGTAGAACACAGCCTGCTCGAGCAAATGTCGGAAAGTGTCAATCAACGACTGACCGCCATGCCCGTACGCTTTGTTTACGAGCGTGATATGCCCGAAGAAATGCTAAATACCTTGTGCAGCAAACTAGGCATTTCTAACTACGATAGCCTCATTCCCGGTGGTCGCTACCATAACTTTAAAGACTTTATCGGCTTTCCAAATGTTGGACGTGAATACCTAGAAAACAAACCACTACCTCCAATGCGTTGTGCCGATTTCGATGGCTACGACAACCAGTTTGAGGCCATACGCGCTCAAGATATTTTGCTCCATTTCCCCTATCACACCTTCGATCATATTACTGAGTTAGTGCGTCAAGCCTCGTTTGACCCTAAAGTCATTGGCATCAAAATAAACGTATATCGAGTCGCGAAAGACTCCCGTTTGATGAACTCGTTGATTGACGCAGTACACAACGGGAAAAATGTCACGGTAGTGGTTGAGCTACAGGCTCGGTTTGACGAAGAAGCCAACATTGAATGGTCTAGGGTGCTCACCGAAAACGGGGTACAAGTGATCTTTGGTGCTCCGGGGTTAAAAATACACGCTAAGTTACTGCTGATAAGTCGCCGAGAAAAGGGCGAGATTACCCGCTACGCTCACATTGGCACTGGGAACTTTCATGAGAAGAACGCTCGCATCTATACCGACTTTTCTTTGCTAACTGCCGATCAAGAGATCGCGAATGAAGTTCGTAACGTTTTCGGCTATATCGAAAACCCTTATCGACCAGTGAAGTTTAACTATCTCATCGTCTCACCACGTAACTCGCGCAAACAACTCTACCGACTCATTGATACTGAAATCGCCAATGCCAAGTCGGGCAAGAAAGGCAAACTCACTTTAAAGATTAATAACTTAGTAGACAAAGGACTGATCAACAAGCTCTACGGCGCGAGCAATGCAGGGGTTAAAATCCAAATGATTATCCGCGGCATGTGCTCTCTAGTTCCTGGTGTTGCAGGAGTGAGCGATAACATAAAAATTATCAGCATTGTTGATCGTTTCCTAGAACACCCTCGCGCCATCATTGCGCATAACAATGGCGACCCTCAAGTCTATATCTCATCTGCCGACTGGATGACTCGCAACATAGACCATCGTATTGAAGTCGCCGCTCCAGTGCGTGATACTCGTTTAAAACAGCGAATTATCGACATTATTAACCTTCACTTTACTGATACCATGAAGGCGCGTTGGATAGACAAAGAAATGAGCAACAGCTACGTACCGCGCGGTAATCGTAAGAAAGTACGCTCACAAATGGCTATTTACGACTATCTTAAAAAGGTAGAGAAACAAACAAGAAAAACCAAAGAGCAACTGATCAATAATGAGCCAGACCAAGGACAGTAGTATAAAAAATGTCGCCGCTATCGATTTAGGTTCGAACAGCTTTCATATGGTCGTCGCTAAGGTAGTGGATCAAGATCTACAGTTAGTAAGTCGCCATAAACAGCGAGTGAGATTAGCCTCCGGGTTGGACGCTCAACAGAATCTCGACAATGCTGCGATTGAACGAGGATTAGAATGCCTTGCCATGTTTGCAGAACGCCTACAAGGCTTTGAGCCAGAAAACGTTCGTATTGCCGCAACCCACACGCTGCGTATCGCCAATAATACCCATATCTTTTTGCAACGCGCTCGCGACGTTCTTCCCTTTCCTATTGAAGTCATCCCTGGTGAAGAAGAAGCACGCCTAATCTATACCGGCGTTGCACATACTCAAACCGAGTCAAATTCAAAACTGGTGATTGATATTGGTGGTGGTAGTACCGAGCTCATCATAGGTAAGGCTTTCGAACCTGTACTACTAAATAGCACTCAGATGGGCTGCGTGAGTTATACCACTAAATTTTTTGCCAACGGAAAACTCTCCACTAAAAATTTCTCCAAAGCTATTTTATCTGCTCAGCAAAGACTTGAAGCATTGTCGGTTCGATATAAAAAGAAAGGTTGGGAAGTTGCATTAGGCTCCTCTGGAACGATTAAAGCAATAAGGGAAGTCATAATCGGATTAGGACATGAAGATGGTTTAATCACCCATAGACGATTGTATAAACTTATCGATACCTTGTGTGAGTTTAGCACTATTGATGACATCAACTTAGCTGGACTAACGGACGAAAGAAAGCCAGTGTTTGCCGCAGGCGTGGCCATATTAACTGCGCTCTTTGAAAGTTTAAAAATTCGTGAAATGCACTTTTCAGCAGGGGCTCTTCGTGAAGGTTTGCTTTATGAAATGGAGGAACGTTTCCAACGCTCTGATATCCGAATGCGAACTACTGAAAATTTGGCCGCCAAACATTTTGTCGATCTTGAACATGCCGCCAAAGTTCGCGGCCAGGCAGTCGAGTTTTTAAATCAAACTCATGAGCAGCTCAATCTTAAAAAGAAAAGTGATTTGTTTAGTTTGCTTGAGTGGAGTGCTCTACTTCACGAGGTTGGGCTCAGTATTAGTTATCAGGCCTTCCATAAACATTCAAGCTACATACTCACGCACACCAATATGCCGGGTTTTAACAGTGAGCAGCAGCGCATTTTAGCGACACTGGCTCGCTATCAAAGAAAATCACTCAAGTTACAAGAGCTCCCTGAGTTTAGCCTGTTTAAGAAAAAACATATTCTCGGTTTAATACGAATCCTACGACTCGCCATTATCGTTAATGGGCAGCGCAATGATGAGTTATTACCTCTAAAGCTGACTATTGTCGACGACATTTGGACTGTGAGTTGTGAGCAAGTAGATTGGTTAGAACAAAACCGGCTTCTCTCCGCTGATTTACAAACGGAGCAAAACTACTGGCAAGCGGTAGGGTGGCAACTTGAATTCAATTAACTGTCGCAGCTACATTTGCGGTTCGCCAATGAAGGTTAGTCGATAAAGCTCAATCCAACCTTGGCTAGCTCTTGTTCTGCAAATTCTCGACTTAACGGTACATAGCCATCTTTCACCACGATTCGCTGACCTTCTCGGGAATAGATATAGCGAATGTAGGCTTCCTCTATAGGATCAAGTTTTCGTTGTGGGTCTTTATTGACGTAGACATACAAGAACCGAGACAGTGGGTAGTGACCCGACTGTACATTGTCTTGAGTTGGTAAGATGTAATCCTCGCCTTGTTTAGCGATAGGCACCAATTTCGCCCCCGATACTTGATAACCAATGCCGGAGTAACCAATAGTATTCACGGATGACGCTACTGACTGCACCACAGATGCCGAGCCAGGTTGCTCATTCACATTGCGTTTGAAATCGCCTCCACACAATGCATTGTTCTTGAAATAACCATAGGTCCCCGACACTGAGTTACGGCCGAACATCTGAATAGCACGTTGACTCCAAGGTGCTTTAACGCCAAGCTGCTCCCACTTACTAATGTAGTGGTTGCTTCCACAGCGTAAGGTTGAGGAAAAAATGCTGTCTATTTGCTGGAAATTCAACCCTTTGATGGGGTTGTCGGTATGAACAAATATCCCGATCGCATCGATCGCAACTCGAAGCTCGGTCGGTTTGTAACCATAATGCCGCTCAAAAGATTCCACCTCTTTTAAACGCATCTTCCTGCTCATAGGACCGAATTGTGCCGTACCTTCGGCCAGAGCAGGAGGTGCCGTCGACGAGCCTGAAGCTTGAATTTGGGCATTAACATTAGGATAAATGTTCTTAAACTCTTCAAGCCATAAGGTGGTCATCCCCGATAAAGTATCTGAACCTACTGAGGATAAGTTGCCTGCAACCCCAGGTTGCTTCGTATATTTAGGCAACTCTGAAGCCAGCGTAGAGAAGGATATCACGCCAAAAAGCAATACTGACCAACTTAACCTTCCGCTCATCGCCATTAGTTCACTACCAAACGTTCTGGAAGAATGAATGAGAATTTACTACCAACGCCCACTTCCGAGTGAATTTCCAGATGAGAATCATGGTGAGATAGCGCATGTTTTACGATAGCTAGCCCTAACCCACTTCCGCCAGTATCACGAGAGCGTGCCTTATCGACACGATAAAAACGCTCAGTTAGTCGGTGCAAATGCTGGGGCTCAATACCATCCCCAGTATCTTCTACATCTAAACATGCACCTTGAGCAGATTGATACCAACGTACCTTCACATTTGCACCCGGTGGCGTATATTTAATCGCGTTGTAAACCAGATTAGAAATAGCACTTCTTAACTGATCATCGTCACCAAATACTCTCAGGCTATTATCGACATCAAACTCAACCTTGTGCCCATCCTCACCACTTAGGCTAACCGCCTCTTTTTCGAGAACTTCGAGCATAGCAGGCACATTGACGACTTCGTCTAACTCATGCATTGGCGCAGCTTCAATTTTGGAGAGCGTGAGTAACTGATTCACAAGGCTGTTCATTCGATTAAGCTGTTCGGTCATTACACCGTGAGCTTTAGTCCACATAGGACCTACAACCATGTCTGGATCTTCTGTCATCTCAAGGTAACCCTGAAGAACAGTCATTGGTGTACGTAGTTCATGAGAAACGTTAGCAAAGAAATTGCGACGCATACCTTCTAATTGCTTAAGTTGGCTGACGTCACGCACGACCATCAAATGCTCACCTTCGGTATACGGTACAATTCGAAGCTCCAGCATTCTTTCCACATTCAAAGGCGAACGCATTTCTAAAGGTTCAGAGAAATCCTGCTTATTTAGATACTTAATGAAATCTGGGGTGCGAATCAGATTAGAAATCGGCTGTCCTGAATCATCAGGCCAGCGAAAGCCAAGAAGGTGTTGTGCGAGTTTGTTACACCACACGATATTACCTTCACTACGAAACACCACAACTGCATCGGGAAGCGATTCCGCACCGTTTTTAAAACGGCGAATTAGGTTGGTCAACTCTTTTCGTTTACGTCTTTGGCGCTGTTGAAGTCGATAGATGCCATTAAATAACGACTCCCAGTTGCCTGTGCCTGATGGCGGCGTCAGACGCTTTTCATCCCACAACCATGCAGACAAACGCAGCTGATTATGTAGGTGCCATATCAACTGCAAAACCGTGGCAACGAGCAGTAACCACGGCATGTATCCAAATATCCACCCAACAACAATCCAAGGGGTGTAAAAAAAAGCCAGCTCCCAGGCCAGCTTTTTCCAGGTTAACCTTTCAACCATCTATCTCTCCAGTTCGATGCTAGCCTTTGGTAGAGAAACGGTAGCCAGCGCCTCGAACGGTCTGAATCAACTTATCATGTCCTGCGGACTCTAATGCCTTACGCAAACGACGAATGTGCACATCCACCGTGCGGTCTTCAACATAAACGTTAGTACCCCAAACGTTATTAAGCAGTTGTTCGCGGCTGTATACGCGCTCTTGATGCGTCATAAAGAAATGCAGCATTTTAAATTCCGTTGGTCCCATATCTAGCGGTGCATCATTCGCAGTAACACGATGCGATACTGGGTCCAGCTTCAGCCCTTGAACATCGATAACATCTTCCAACGCAGTTGGTGTGACACGGCGAATAACTGCTTTTAGTCGAGCAACCAATTCCTTTGGAGAGAAAGGTTTAGTGATATAGTCATCAGCCCCGACTTCTAAGCCGCGCACTTTATCTTCTTCTTCACCACGAGCCGTCAACATCACTACTGGAATGTTTCGAGTAAGCTCTTCACGCTTCATGTGCTTTATGAAATTGATACCTGACCCACCAGGCAACATCCAATCTAGCAGAACAAGGTCTGGGTAAGGTTCAGCCAGTTTGTTTACTGCGGTATCGTAATCTTCTGCTTCAACAGCTTGGTAGCCTTTCTGCTCTAACACGAAACACAGCATTTCACGAATTGGTGCTTCATCCTCAACAACCAGGATTCTTCTAGACATATCTGAATAACCTTATGGAATCTAATCAACTGCATGCATTATCAAGAATTATTATGACACTTTTGTGACCATTGAAAACAATTTTTAATATAACTTTCGCACAATCTGGGTTGTCATATTGAAGATTTAAGCTAGGACAATTGTTTGAAAATTGCCTATCATGTGCAGCTATCTATTCTAAAGGTGAGAGTAATATGTGGTTTAAAAACTGTTTGGTCTATCGATTCAACAAGGATCTTGAATTTAACGCCGATAAACTCGAGCAGCAGCTTGAAGAGTTTAGTTTTACACCTTGTGGTAGTCAAGATAAGCAAAAATTTGGTTGGGTGACAGCGCTTGGTAAACATGGCGACATGATGACCCACGTTTCTGAAAACCGCATTTTGCTTTGTGCAAAGAAAGAAGAAAAAATGCTGCCAGCGTCTGTGATCAAAGAGTCACTAAACAGCAAAGTAGAAGCGTTGGAAACGCAAGAAGGTCGACCACTTAAGAAAAAAGAAAAAGATGACCTTAAAGATGAAATCATCATTGATTTGCTTCCACGAGCTTTCAGCCGTAGCAACCTCACTCATCTGCTTATCCTTCCAAAAGAAGGCTTCATCATTGTAGATGCAAGTAGCTTTAAGAAATCAGAAGATGTCATCGCCCTCTTGAGAAAAACAATGGGAAGCCTGCCTGTTGTTCCTGCCTTCCCAGAGCAGCCTATTGAAAATACATTAACCGAATGGGTGAAAGGCGGTGAAGTACCTACAGGCTTCAATCTTCTAGATGAGGCTGAGCTTAAGTCAGTGCTAGAAGACGGTGGTGTTATCCGTTGTAAGAAACAAGAACTGTCAAGCGACGAGATTCTTGGTCATATTGAGGCAAACAAGTTTGTAACTAAACTCGCGCTGAACTGGCAAGAGCGTATTGAATTTATTCTGGCTGATGATGGCAGTATTAAACGCCTTAAATTCAGCGATGAACTGAAAGATGAGAATGACGACATTCCAAGAGAAGACGCTGCGGCTCGAATGGATGCCGACTTCTCATTGCTTTGCGGTGAGTTTGGCGCATTCCTACCAAATCTTTATGACGCCTTAGGCGGCTTACCAAAGCAATAGCCATTACTTATCTGAGCTCGCGTTCTGCGAGCTCAATACAAAACTTGGAAACCTCTCCATATTAGCGTAAAATTTGCGCCCCTTAGTGCCATTAGGTGGCACAACACTGACTTGAAATCAGATTAGAGATATAAAGCAATGTTTACTCCAGAACTTCTGTCACCTGCTGGCAGCCTTAAGAACATGCGTTATGCATTCGCCTACGGTGCGGACGCGGTTTACGCAGGTCAACCTCGTTACAGCCTTCGTGTTCGTAACAACGAATTCAACCACGAAAACCTTCAGATAGGTATCAATGAAGCGCACGCCCTAGGTAAAAAGCTTTATGTGGTTTGTAACATTCAACCGCATAACTCGAAGCTAAAAACCTTCATCCGTGATCTAAAACCTGTTGTTGAAATGGGTCCAGACGCACTGATCATGTCTGACCCAGGTCTTATCATGATGGTTCGTGAAGCATTCCCTGAAATGCCGATTCACCTATCAGTACAGGCAAACGCCGTAAACTGGGCGACTGTTAAGTTCTGGGCAGCTAATGGTGTTGAGCGCGTTATCGTGTCTCGTGAGTTATCGTTAGAAGAGATTGAGGAAATCCGTGAACATTGCCCTGAAACTGAGCTAGAAGTATTCGTACACGGCGCACTTTGCATGGCTTATTCAGGTCGCTGCCTACTATCCGGCTACATCAACAAACGCGATCCAAACCAGGGTACATGCACCAATGCATGCCGCTGGGAATACAAAGTTGAAAAAGCGACTGAAAACGACGCAGGTCAAATTGTCGAAGAATTTGTTCCTGAAGCACAAGCAGTTGAAGTCGTTGATGAGCGTCCAGAGACCACTATTGGTCGTGGTAAACCAACAGATGAAGTCGTACTACTTTCTGAAAGCCATCGTCCAGAAGATAAAATGGCGGCATTTGAAGATGAGCATGGTACGTACATCATGAACTCCAAAGATCTTCGTGCGGTGCAGCATGTTGAGCGTTTGACTAAGATGGGTGTCCACTCACTTAAGATTGAAGGTCGTACTAAATCTTTCTACTACTGTGCTCGTACTGCTCAAGTTTACCGTAAAGCTATTGATGACGCTGTTGCTGGCAAACCGTTTGATGAGTCACTATTAGGCACGCTAGAAAGCCTAGCTCACCGCGGTTATACAGAAGGCTTCCTACGTCGTCATACTCATGACAGCTATCAAAACTATGACTACGGTTATTCCGTTTCCGATTCTCAGCAATTTGTAGGTGAGTTTACCGGTAAACGTCGCGGTCACTTGGCTGAAGTTGAAGTGAAAAATAAATTTGTGGTTGGCGATAGCCTTGAGTTAATGACACCAAAAGGCAATGTGGTATTCAGCCTAGAAGTGATGGAAAACCGTAAGTCAGAAAGCATCGACGACGCTAAAGGTAACGGTCACTTCGTCTTCATTCCAGTACCAGAGGAGTTGGATCTGGACTACGCACTACTTATGCGTAACCTAAATTCAGGACAAGATACACGTAACCCAACTGGTAAGTAACCATGGCACTATTAATCACTGACAAGTGCATCAACTGTGATATGTGTGACCCTGAATGTCCTAATGGGGCAATTAGTATGGGCAGCGAGATCTTTGAGATCGATCCCCATTTATGCACAGAGTGCAAAGGGCACTACGATAAACCAACTTGTCAGTCCGTCTGCCCAATCACAAAATGCATCATCACCGATCCAAACCATGTGGAAACCGATGATGAGCTACTTGAGAAGTTTGTGATTATTCAAGGTATGGCCTAGTCAGCAAAAAGCCTCCAAGTGGAGGCTTTTTTATTACCCAGACTTTTCGATTGGAAAAACATTGCAGTAAAGCTCTTTCTCATACTGCATCTCCAGTTTTTTGCGCCAGTTTTCTGCAGAGTTGATAGGAATTAAATAGAACTTCTCTCTGCTGGTGTCGGTCACAAAGGCAATACCGTGCTGCATCAACTCATAGTGAATATCATTGATGAAACCGAGTGTGAAACTTTGCCTACCGGATAGTTGATTAATGTCCTCTCTAGTTAGAATCACTCCATCTTTTTCTGAAGCGAATCTCTCCCTAAGCCATCGGGCAAACTGCCTTGATGAGATCATAGTCATAACAGTCTTCCTTACCCAAAACTTAATGGGGAAATCCCCAAAAATACAGTAGATAAGCCTTAACTCAATAACAATAACACCAAGAAACAAAAAGACTAATCTACCGAAGTATTGATAACCATAGTCAACATACTTCGACTTCTCCAGTCCCAATTGTGAGAGTCACCTTATTCAAGTACTAACCGTAATGCTGTCCATTATCGTAGTAATTTGCAGGCTCAAGCGCACTAAAGATTACCGCCACATCAACCTCTTTTCCAAGGGCTGAGCGTACTTGAGTCGTAATAACTGTGGCCACTGAATTTTTGACTTCCTGTCCCCGATCAAACCAAAGAACTTCAATAAATGGGTAAGCGTGAGTGACCTTATTATCAAAGTAAAAAGTGGAAGCAATATGCTCAACAGTGAAGTCCTCTTTGGGGCAGTCCATTAACGGTTGCAGTTCATCAACTAGTGGACTCGAAAGAGTTTTAACAAGCTCAGGTTCAATCGCTCTAAATCGTAAATGAGGCATAATTATATCCATGTATTTGATAACGATTACGAGTATATCAGTGAACAATGAGATTAGAGAATTTAGGAAAGGAAAAACGAAAAACGAAAAACGAAAAAGGCTCCGACCTAAGTCAGAGCCTTTGAATATGGCAGGGGTGGAGAGATTCGAACTCCCAACACGCGGATTTGGAATCCGCTGCTCTGCCAATTGGAGCTACACCCCTATCTTCGTATTTATTGAGACGACTCTCAAATAAGTGGCGGAGTGGACGGGACTCGAACCCGCGACCCCCGGCGTGACAGGCCGGTATTCTAACCAACTGAACTACCACTCCGCAGTGGTCTATTTAA
>NZ_JAKGTN010000028.1:0-64523 GCF_021568915.1 Vibrio sp. McD22-P3 | reverse complement strand
ATGCCAGCAACTTGCTCGCTTTGATCAGGGTGCACCATGAATACGATTTCGTAATGACGCATTGGTTGCTCCTTACGGATTATTAGCTTCCACGTTTGGTCGGTCGTCCAGAGGAAGCAAGGAACGAATAAAAAGACCGAAAATGAGTCGCGATATTACAAGATGTTGATGCCTTGAACAATACTTTGTTGGTTTTGAACGCTGAATTGATATCTGGATAGACCATTCTTTGGAACTACATCAGTTATACTTCGACCAGCTTTAGTTTAATAGTGTCAAAGTATGTTTTTAACTCCTTATATCTCATGTGAAAAATCGAAATTTCAATTCACGCGCCAACAAGCAAGTTACTTTGCTAAAAAAGTAGCCGGAGACTTTAATCCAATTCACGACGAAGATAGTAAACGTTTCTGTGTACCCGGAGATCTTTTGTTTGCAGCTCTGCTATATAAAGAAGGTATAAGTCAAAAAATGCGTTTTGATTTTTTGGGTATGGTGAATGACGGTATAGAGCTTCAGGCTGAAAGTAGAAATGACAATGAATCTGTTGTTATCGATGATAGTGGGAGGGAGTATCTTCGCTTCTCCCATTCTGGCGAGCACAGCCATTCTCTTGAGTTTATCGAACATGTGGTTTCAAACTACGTTCAATTCTCAGGTATGAACTTCCCCCATATTATGGTGCCGCTCATGAAGGAAAAGCAGATGATGATCAATTGCCAAAGGCCGTTGGTGATTTACGAAAGTATGGAAGTGGAGTTTTCTCGATTAGATCTAACTCACCCGGAAGTCGAGTTCAATGGTGCTACTTTTGATATTGACGGGAAACGAGGCATAGTGACGTTAAATTTCAACTTTAAAGAAGATGGTATCATTATAGGTAAAGGGGTTAAAAGAATGGTAGTTAGTGGCCTCAAACCATATTCAGATGAAGCTATTGATGACCTAGTAGAGCGATTCAACGCACGAAAAGAAACTTTCTTATCTCAACAGGCAACTTAACTAGCTCTGATTGCTTTACTTTGTTAGGATAGTCGGGATTAAATCAACCCGCCCGGATGATTAATCATTAGAGGAAGAGCGAAATGCTCTTCCTCTTTTCCTCAAGGAAAGAAAGTATGTTGCCCAGTAAAACGAAAACTTCATTCTACCGCAGATTATATATTGCTTATCTTATAGATTCTGGCTGTAATACCATCCCAAAAATCCAATCAAAAATTGATATTCCTCGACGGACTGCCCAAGATACGATTAACGCGTTAAACGAACTAGATATTGAATGCCGGTTCAAAGGCGCGCAAAAGAATGGACACTACTACATATCATCTTGGGGGCCTTTCAATATTCAATGGATACAAGATAATGCCAATATGCTTGCGCAAACGCTCGGTTATTTATCAGCCCCTATGTAGCTACATTGCTTAAGTTTCATCATAAACCCATTCAGGTGTCATCGCATCATAACGGGTAGCTATCTCTAGGTCTTGTAATATTAAAGTAAGCGTACAATTCAAATACCTCATTTTTTTCTTAATGTAGAGGTATGGCAAATAGCAAAACTGACGTGCAGAATGCAACGGATTACTTGTTGAAAGCTCTGCCTTACGGAGAGCTTATTCGCCCTTGAGAAAAGCATCAAGGCCGCCACCCTTCGAGAGCAGATCGCACAATTTACTTACATAGAGGCTCGGGCTTGTTCAACACTTGGGCTTTAACGTTGGCTACGCAACGCTTAATCCTTATTTGTAAGTTTCTTTTGCTACGTGAGCATAAAAGACATCCCGCAACTCGCAACATGGTTCTTCGTGTTCAGCAACTGTTACCCAGCCGCAAGAATCACAGTAAACAGTGTACGATTTGCACTTCAAACACCGCCCTACTGAGCCCATAAATAACTTACCAAATTGATTAATGCCTAACCCATGATTCCAACAGAGTAACCCAGGAACAGACCGCCCAATTTTATAGTTTTCAATACAATGAGAACAAATGTCTGATACACGCCCATATGACTCATCAGCAAAGGATTCACTGTAAGCTTCTTGCCAATCTAAATGTTCAAGTTTAATTCTATCGCCAAACTCACGGACTCTTTTAGGAACTGAAGAAGTGAAACCATTGGAAGATATTAATACACCAAAATTAGCTCCGACATCATTCATCATACTCATAAAGGATTCAGCAGCTTTAACATCTATCGGTTTATCATAATGCTTACACTCAACGATCGCTCGAATAGAGCCTTGCTCAATCAAAACGTCTATTTGACGTGATCTTTCAGAGTACCCACCTCTAATCCGCGAGTCACCTAATACCGTCACATTCGGTTCTGAGCACTCATCATGCAAAATTTTAGTTATCAGCCACTCATATTGTTTCCAATCCGGAATTAGTTTAGTTTTCATATGACCTCGACTAGAAACTTAACGCTTTATCGACGGATTTTTTTTCGTAATTATATGCAACCAATAGTAATGCTAATTTTACTCACGTTCAATCTCATGCCCGTATTGCCTAGCGCCTAGGATTTGAACTTCAGAAAATACCGAAAGTTTCCGTATAACTCCGTCGGCTTCGGAGCAATACGATTTCTGCCTGCTCAAACCAAAATGAGCATGTTCTGAGCCTCTTTCATCGGATTAGATTTGGTAGGGAAAACACATATGAACAGTATGTGAATGAGTATTTACTCTGGCTGATAATGGGGCAATGATTGGTTAGAAATCATCGACGGTGAAGGCTCTGAGTCAGCCCTTTCCTTGCTTTCGGAACAATCAATTCGGTCTGTCTCGCTTCTGTGCAGTGTTAGTCACTAGTATGTATGTGAAGTGGCATCGTAGATTGATAAAAGCGAGCTCTCTGGTCACAAAAAACTTCCCGATAATCCTCTTGAGAATCAGCAACAAAAACCACTCTCAAGTTTTTGGTGGCTCTCACGGCTAACTTAGAACGTAACCAACCTGAAAAACGGGAGTTTCTTAAAGCACCCATACCGTAAATCCATAAGAACTTTGGATATTCACTTTCCTCAATCAACTTATTGAGAGTCTCTGATGTCGTAAAGTCATGTTTGTAGTCATTTAAATCAATGCTCTTTACTGTGACCCCCAAAGTTTCATTAGCTCTGTTGATCTCTTGAACAAATGAATCTGAAAGCTTTGCACGAAACACATGTTGTATATACATATGTAGGGCCCATGTGCACCTAACAGAACGTTCTATACCAGGATCAAAGTTATTATAATCCGCCCCCAACTTATCGAGCTTTTTCAAATTCACTGAAGTTTAAATCCTTATCATTTGATTTAGAAAGTGCTTCTGCATGTTAATGATCACATACCATGGTGGATTAATAAATTTATGGCGCACTGAGTTACTAGCCATAACGTAAGGTTTGCCCTAGAAACCAAGTCAACCATGAGAAAACCTGTTCTACACTGGACATCTTATATCAACCTAACCACATTGTTCTTTCCGTCAAAATCAGCGTTGTTATCAAGAAAGTGCTTTGGCTGACCATCAAGAAGCAAGACATAAAGCTTGCGTTCAAGAAAAACTCCAACCATGTAATGATTTTTCGGTATCTGATAACTTGGTACTAGCGCCTGTTCATCGTCGCAGAGGTAGCGGATATGGAGTAGCTTTACCCTTTTCAGGCCAACTAAATTACTACCTTCAATAAAGCCACCGAAGGGAACGGCAAACGTTTTGCCGTTCTTGAGCAAAGCTTCTACCGTTCCGTCATTATGTCGATTGTGCCCAATCGGTCCATGTTCGTTTATCCTGTCGACGCGATAGGATCTAACTATGTGAATTGACTTATACATACACTTAACACTGGTTATATATACAGTTTAATTATAATCCAATAGCCACGGAAGAGCCATGCTGAGCGGAGCAGTTTACTAATCTTGGCCGACGTCACACAAGGTCATACTTTTTCCAAACTAATTTTGTTAGATAGCCTGATAGATTGGTTCTCATGTATACGAAACTACTACTACTGTCGCTGGTCAATACGGCGGAGTTGGTCTCGAACCAACAACTCCCCCCGCTTTTTACGCTTTTGCGAAAAGCTATCAAAAAGTACGAATCTGATGAAATAGATTGGCACCTGGTCAATGGGCTCTCTGATCTCGACATTCTGTTTTTGATTGCAATGGCTGACACGGATCTGTCGGTGAACTTTGATACTACAGTCTTGGAGGAAGCTGTGCGTTTCGTCGAGTGGGTGCATAAGATGGAGACGGAGCAGGTTTATCATTAGGGT
Organism: Vibrio sp. McD22-P3; assembly: GCF_021568915.1. Classification (NCBI taxonomy): domain Bacteria; kingdom Pseudomonadati; phylum Pseudomonadota; class Gammaproteobacteria; order Vibrionales; family Vibrionaceae; genus Vibrio; species Vibrio sp. McD22-P3. Next base: position 60,253 of record NZ_JAKGTN010000028.1, on the reverse strand, counting down.
TGGTGTGCTGACTGTTGGTTGAGGTATATTGTGTACAACTTCGAATCAGCAACACTTTAACTACGCTCAAAGGTGGAAGAAAACTACTACCACGTGATGTGATGTCTTTTCGGACACTGTATTAACAAGACGATTAGCGGGTTGCATTTGAGTCTCAACGATAAAGCGCAAACTAAATAGCACACATTTATCCATTATTAAGCTGTTTGAAACGCTGAAATGATGCGCTGTTTGAACCCGCTAAACTTAACCTCATAAGCGAGACTAGCAGCACCATTTACCATACTACCAAGGTCAGCAGCACCATTCCATCTCAAGTCAACATTGCTGCTTATGAGACCAATATTGAGGTCTTTAGCAACTTCCTTTAGTCCTGATTCACTTGCTGCGAAAGTTCCAGGAAGGCCTGCCTTAGTGAACATACAAGATTCTGGAATATCTTGTTCTATCCTCTCGGCAAACTCTATCAAGCTTTGCTCTGCGAACGTGAATAACCAAGCCTGTTGGTGCGAGGCATCACTCACTCGTAGAATCCGCCCCAGCACTTGCCTAAAGTAGAGCTCTGTCTTAATCGAGCTGATATGGCAACAAACTTGAAGCCTTGGTATATCCGTACCCTCACTAATCATCCCAACACTGACTATCCACTGAGTACTATTCTTCCGAAAACGTTCAATCTCAGCTAAAGGGGCCTCATGACGATAGGTCACGATAGAAACAGTTTGTTGATACTTATGCAAAAGTATCTTTTTAATCTCTTGGGCATGTTGAACAGAAGAAGCAACGACTAGCCCTCCGGCATTCTGATTTTGAGTACGTATCTCCGCTAGCTTTCTACAACCAAGTCCAAGCAGATATTCCATAGCTTCTTCATTTTGAATTACGCTCCGATAAGGAGCTTTAGTCTGCTTTAACATCTCTAGAATCGATGAAAACGATTCTTCTTTTCCGTCGCTAGTTATCGACAAGTGTTCATTGTCTACGAGTACAATTCGTGGTGCTCTACATACATGGTCAGCGACGGCTTGTTTGAGAGTGTATTGATAGTCGACCAAGATCTGCCCATCGGGGTCGCTATACCGCGCTATCACTATCGGTAATGCATCTGAACGCCAAGGTGTACCTGAAAGCGCTAATGTATAGGTAGCCAGCCCCTGAATCTTGGTAAGGATCTGTTGTCCCCAAACGTTCGCTTTCTCATACTCGGAGCCAGAGCAATGGTGTATCTCATCAAACACAACAAATACTCGATAGTTACGTAGTGTCTGCCAAAACTCTTCGCTGAGAAATTGAATAGATTGGTAAGTAAGCGACTGCCCAATCGAACCCAACCCACCATTAAAAGTGCAATTTAGGACTGCTGAAAAGGTTCTTTTTATCCCATCTGATACAGTTAGCGAAGGTGAAAAACACAAAACAAGATCTACCATGTCATCCTTCAACAATCTAGAAGCAATATGTGCCGCCAATACTGTTTTCCCTGCTCCTGGAGTGGCTTGGCAAAAAAAGTGGTGTTGCATGTTTTTGTAGTTTTGTAACGCTTTTTCAGAGCATTCTTGCTGCCATTTCCTCAACATTCGGCAACATCCGAAAAGATGGTGTTAATTACGTTGGTTAGTACGTTAACTCTACCAAATAGATGTGCTGAGCGATCTCTCGCTTGCTGCAACATTGGATTGAGCCGCTGTTCCAGTTCAGGGAAACGACGATTGAGCGATTGGTACTCGTCGATCTCACCCAGAACAATCTCTAACTCAGCTTTGTACTGGTTTCGCTCATGGCGCAATACTGAGTAATCTGAAATGGGTTTAGCTGGAGAGGAGGCATTCTTCCGTTCTCCTTTGGGTTTCACATTAAGAGAGCGAAACAAATCCGTTTGAAAGTATCTTTTATCTCGTCCTTCTCCCTCACTTTCAAGCCAACCGTTACTCACAAAACGAAGGATTTGTCTGTAGAGTATTTTTCTTGCCTCATCAGGCACCTTCCTAAGATCACAAACAGAAAGAGAGGCGTCGCGTAGTTCAATAACCGAAAAACCATCCATACCTTTTTCAATCAATAATTTGTGCATAATCGCACTGATTTTCGTCGAACGTTTCATTTACAACTCTTGTAGAACAAAAAACTAAGGATTGCTTAGTATACAGAAATCGATAAAACTAAGAAAATCTTAGTTACTGTAGGTTTTCACACATGAACCGAAAATGTCATTTACTAACCCAATCCCAGCGCGACTCAAAGAAGCGCGTAAAAAAGCTAAACTCTCCCAGAAATCCTTGGGAGTGAGAATAGGTATGGATGAGGGTTCGGCAAGTGCCAGAATGAATCAGTATGAGAAAGGCAAACACGCTCCTGACATACAGACTCTAAAGCTCATTGCTGACGAGCTTGGCGTCCCTTTGAATTATTTCTTTTGTGAGGAAGAAAGCTCTGCCAAGTTAGCTTGCTTGATTGCAAAATTGAGTGAAGAGGAGAGGAAAGAGCTTATTAATAAGTTGAGCGGTTCCGAAGATAATTAGGTCGGCAGCTCATATTCGATCTTATGCCCGCTGGTCGGTCGCGACGAGAATGTGCCAAGCGACCAGTGATAAAATTAACTCGCTATTGGACAAAACAATGTCAGTAGCATTACTAATTTAGCGACTCATGAATAACTTTAGGTATTGAAAGTCGCTCAGTGAGTCGTCTAGTATTACTGATGCAGTTCGAGATGATGTTTCCCTTTTAACAACTTAATTCTTACACCAATTCGTTTTCAGCTCGTCTTTCCGTCTTGTTTACTACAATCGAAAATACCGCAACCTTTCCTTTCAGACTCTCAGCATGATAATCATCGGGAAATGTGATTTCTATATCAAACACATCACCAACTTTTTTACCGACTAAGCCATCTTCAAAACCATGTATCATTCGTCCTTCACCTACAACGAGAGGAAAGTTATTGGCTTTCCCACCTTCAAACGCAACTCCGTCAATTCTTCCTTGGAAGTCAATGTTCACTCGGTCACCAATAGTAATTCTATCGTTAGTTTGCTGATAGCTTGACAGTTGTGGAGCTATCATTTGTTGCTCTGGATATTGAACGGAATCACTTGAGTTAGGAGTATATGGGGGGGTTCTAAGACTCTGAATTCCAAAAACTCGATGAGTCACATCCACGAACGTATGAACCCTAATGTTCTTTGTGGCTTTGTCCATAGATGAACCCCAGATTGGCTCATAGTTATCATATTCATGGTTAGTGTGAACTAACATAAACCGCCCATTGTGGTGTTCTACAAGAGAGCCAACGAACTCACCTGTGATCGTGGACGTAACACCGTTCTGGTGTAGAGCAACGACTCTGTAGTTTTTGTCGATAAGGCAGTTCCCCAACACCCAACCACACTTGCTGCCGTTTATAGTAGTAACTTTTTGTCCGTATTTAGCAAGCCTGTAAGCAACAGTTATTGTTTTCCACTGTCCCCAGATATCTCTGAGTGGAATATGAGGTGTATCCCCAATATGAATCGCGGTATGACCATTGCTCACTTGCATACTGCTTATAGCCAAACCGCCAAACTTGATCTCACCTTTTTTATTAACAGCTAGGGATTGCCCCAAGTAGTTCATCTTAATTCGTTCAATGTTAACGGGCTTATCACCCTCAATGTTGAGTGTTAACCCTACTACTCCTTTTTGTGGTCGCATTTCAATACGTGTGCCTTTCCCCCACACATCATGGGAGCCGAGAACGCTAGTAAACTGATTTCGATTTATGCTCGCAACATATTTACCTTTGTTATCGTAAAATATGGCGCTAACCAAAAATGGTTCGCCTTTTTGTGTGGGTGGTTCTAACCACACCAAAGGCTTGCCATGTAAAGACAAGATGATTTCAACATCATTAAAGTGACTAGTCCCAATTTGAATAGTTGGCATCACAGAGGGATCTATTTCTTCTCTTATGTGATTGTGTTTTTTACAATATGGATCAGCCTTAGCCTCCCAAACTCGTCTCTTAGATTTACGTTTTCCTGTAACCTTTCCGTGGCAACTTTCGCAAAGCAGAGTCATTCTTTCGGGATCATGCTGCTCTGCATCATGGAATTCTGGTTCGATATGCTCATAGTCGCAAAACAGTGTTCCGCATACCACACAGCCATATCCAGCATCTTCTCTAATTTGCTTTCGGATTGGCTCTTCAATATAGCGTCTTAACCCATGCTTATTAGGATCATTCGTTTGTACGGCCACTAAGATTTCCTTATAAATTCAGCAATAACGTTATGACACTAGATTAATACAGTTGTCAGTACAAAAATAGCTGTATCTAAGTGAGTTACTATGTTTGGGAAGATCAAATTTGGCCTCATAGTTAGAATTTTTGTGATAAGAAAAAGTAAGTCAAATACCAAGCTAAATACCTTGCACAAAAACTAACGTAAAACACAATGGGGCAAAAGTTTGCTAGCCAAATCGTACTGATACTGTTTTTGCTTTAATTAGCGAAAAACGAATAACCTCAAGTATGGAAAGTTCACTTAACTAAGTATCCAATCTGCCAAGAGCAGATCAGCCACAGAGGTGCTTTCAACTTTAATTTGCTGAATTTGATTTTTTCGGGGGATGATTTTTAGCCTGTTCTTTGTTTAATCGGTGAGCCGTGTAGCCGACCCAGACAGAAAAAGCAAGATGCTAACCAATGTAATAGCCAAGAGGGTAAATACGCCATCAAAGCTAAATATCCAAGAGCTTAGGGCTTGCATTATCACCTCCATCTTTGTTTACTTCTGTACATGTTAGCACAAGAAATATTGACACAACTCCGGATGCAACTCTTCATGTTCGCGATGGGTGGGCTCTGATTTTCTAGTACTATTACATAGACGTGCATTGGTTTGCCTTCAAAAAGTTATCCTTGGTCAACGCCTCCTGAAGTTTGTCATCGACACCGGACATTTCGCGTCGCACCGAGTTGATGTTGTCCTGCATCGCTTCGCGCACAGTTTCGGCATCGGATACGGCCTCGGGCGTGTCCCGCTCTTCGAGCCCGCAGTCGGCGATGGCCGCTTCAAGCATCTCACGGGCGTAGTCGCGCTTGAACACCTGCTTGCCCTGTCGGATTTTGCCAAGACGTGCCAGCAAGCTTTGGTTGAGTTGGACATCACCGTCCTCATTAACCCCGTAGCTGGGCAGCGGTTTGCCGCTGGTGCGATAGTGCGCAAACAGCTTGGTCAGTTTGGTTGGGTTATCGTCGTGCATGTCGATTTCGGGCAGGCCAACCTGCTGAAGCTCTTCTGGTGATAGTCGTTTTTCAGACATCCTGTGGCCCTCCTGCTTTCGGCACCAGCGATATGTCTTGCAGCTGTGCACGTTGCTCCGGGGTCAGTATTCCCATCAACCGCGCTATCAATCGGTCGTTTTCCCGCCCGGTCTGTTGCAGGCGGGCAACCTGGTCATTCAGTTGCTCGTTCTCCAGCTTCAACCGACTGTTTTCTCGATTGAGTTTGGAGCGGTCATCCAGCATATTGCTACTGAAAAAAGCCTCGACAATCGCCCGGCGCTCGGCGTCGGTCTGCACCTTGGTGCCATTGCGCAGGCGCGTGATTTCGCGCTGCAACTCACGCTTTGACTGGGATTTGGCAGGCTGGCGCGCGGGTTTATGCAGGTCGAACAGGACTGCCAGGTCGCCGTTTTTATCCTCAATCCACTGACACAACTCGAACTGGCGACGTGGGTTGATATTACTGCGGTCCAACTTGGCCCGAGCCGCGATTTTTGCGGGTACCAGTCGACGGTCTTTGGGACTCTCAGCTTTGCCCGATACGATCAGCCCACAGATATGCTTGTATTCCTGCTGCGCGGCATGATACAGCGTCTGGGTGGTGTCTGAGCCCTCTGTCACCCAGGTTGGCAACTTGGTTGGCTCAGGCGCTGACTCGGTGGATTTCGGTTTGAGGAGTTTGTCGCGAACGCTCATGCTATACCCTCGGCGAAGTGGGCCAACTCAGGGAACAGTTTCACTGAGTTGCGAATGGCCTGGCGGCTGCTCTCCTTCAAGATCGGCAATGTCATCGTTTTCTGCTCAATAAAGTCGGCGTGGCTGATGACCGTGACTTGGTGTTTGGTCAGGTGGCTTTTTCGTGACGCGCAGAAGTTGGGGCAGGTCTTACACTTTTCCATCGAGGTACCCGCCGGGTTGGGATTGCCATTTTCGTCAGCACAATTGGCCATGCTGCGGAATCGTTTCAGCAGCAGGCAGAAGCCATATTCGTGGGCCGTCACCTGGATGACCTCATCACACAGGGACTCGATATGCGCTTCTGTCTGCTCCGGGCTTAAGATGCGGACCTTGTCGGTAAACTCCTGTTTCATAAACGTGGCCACGCCACCGACGAAATCCGGATCGTCGGCATGGTCATAGACGATGCGTGGCACCAACTCACGGACATATCTGCGATTAATGCGCTCCCGGTCCTGCGCATCCAACTTGTCGCCGGTGTAGCGCCTGGTCCACCAGTGGTTATAGGCGTGGCAGAAGTGCTGGCGGATAAGCTCTTCCACGTTGCCGTCAAACTTGCGTAGGGCGAACTCCGCGAAGCTGTGGCGAAACTGGTGGCTGGTGATGCTGGTATGCATCTCCTGCACGTTGAAGTCGACTTTTTCGGCGACCCGATCGCAAAAGGCGGTGTAGTAGGTGTGGAGTCGGTCACTCGCCGACCATATCGACATTCGGGTGGGTGTTTTGCTGGCTTGAAGTAGGGGCGGTAGGGCGCTGAACAGCGGCAAATTGGTCCCGGTTTTATCGTGATAGCCGAGCTGTAGCAGTACCTCGAAACCGTCGTCGATGAAGTTGGTTACGCCTTGGGTCTCGCGAAGCCCCTGGTTGGTTTTCTCGATGCTGGGTCTCATCACCGCCTCCTGACCGGCCTCAGCATCTGGACGGGTGATGTCGATGCCGCGCAGGGTACGAACCTCGCTCGGCCCGCGTTTGCCCATCACCGACAAGAAAATGATATACAGCGCACCCTGCAGCGCGTTGTAGTCTGCCAACAGGTCTGTATAGCTCTGCCAAGGAAAGGTGAACGGTATGTCGGGTGCATGCTCTGCCTGCAGCGCTCGCAGTTTGGTGTGCAGCGGCTTTGCAATCTCGGCTTTTGCCCGGTTGATATCACTGTCTTCTCCACCCGATTCACGGCTTACGGTCAACGCACTGATATTGCCGCTGGCGCGGTAAGCCCACAGCTGCGTGGGTTTCGCGCTTGCACAGCCACTCCAAAACGCCGACACTAGGTTGTGGGCGTTATGCTCGCGCACCGTGGTAAAATAGGCTAGCAGTTGCTTGGTGCGCAGCGCGTGCAGGGTGTCCAGCGCATCGCCCAGCAGTAGATGGGCGAGCACGAACGGCACGGCGCCGTAACTACCGCCCTGTTTCCAGGCATCTAGGTCGGTACCAAATGCCTTCAGCTCCGTTTTCAGCGCTTTTTCAACCGACGTGCTAGTGAGTTTACAGTCCGGGCCGTCGTTGACATTGCCAGTCTGATAACTATCCAACCACCGATTAAGCACCGTAATCGTACTCTCAAGTCTTTGAACAGCCAGAGGTTGGTCGGTGGCGACCAGAGACCGCTCTCCCGCCTCGTTGCTATTCCAGATTCTGAATATCATCAGCACCACTAGCTTAACCCAGTCGGCCTGGTCCAGCTCGCATAGTGCCCTGCCTGGGTAATGCTCATCAGCCAACGCCAACAGGCGCAGCAAGGTATCAGCCTGACGATAAGCGTTGTCTTTAATCGTGGTGTTGCCGTTGATCACCGCCGGGGACCACCAATCGAGCAACAGACGCTGGGCCAGCAGGCGCTGCGCCTGGGCTACCGGATAGGTGATCCAGTCCATCGTTAAATGCTGAATGCCGGCCGAGCCTCTATCGACACGCAGTTTCCACGTCGCATCTGGGTCTAACGCTACCTGCAACTGGTCCAGCCGCTGCTGCTGAAGGTCGGAAAGTAGTACGGGCATCGGTGTTTGCTCCTTGTTCAGCTCAGGGGTGGGAACGGGAACTGCATGTCTTTGGCCAGTCGTTTCCCGGCTTGCTGTAAGCCGTTATCCAGCCGGGTGAAGGTGTCGGTCAGGTGCAGGTACTGGGCCAGGTGACGCAGCGTGGTTTCGTCTCGGTCACTGGCCACCAATTCAGGCAAGGATGCTTCAAGATGCTGGATATACCCCCACATCATGGCGGCGGTCAGGTCAGTCTGCACAATCAGCAACTGGTCGCCGAGACCGATTTCACCGGTGATGGTCAGCTTGTCCTGCGCGCCGAGAGTGGCTAGCAGGTCCCGCTGGTTTGCGCGGGCAGTGTCGATGTCGCACAGTTTTTCCAGTTCGGTTAGGGAGACCGGGCGGGATTGTTCGTTCAGGTGCCTAGCCATCTGCTGCGCCAGTTCGATTTTGCCGTCACCCACCTTGCGGGCAAAGGCTTGTACCGGGGCCAGGATTTCGCTGACGCCTGCGCTTTTGAAACCATCCTTGTACACATTGCGTCCGGTACTTTTGTTGTGTCCCATGACCTCGTTTTCTATCTCGCTGTGGGTGTCGTTCCGGTTATTTTCCAGCTCCTGCTCGACTACTAGGCTTTGCCCTATCGGTCCGACGGGCAACGTAACCGTGGCGCTCGGGTTGGCGTGTATCTGAGCTACACGATTGGCTAGGATAGCGATAAACGCCTGTGCCTCCCGGGTATTGCCGGTTTCAGCAATGAAGGTGTCATGCCACACTGTCCCCCGCACGCTGAGCAGTTCGAGTGGTAGAAAGGTGGCGGTCAGAGCACGTGTCATATTCCCGCAAATCACGCCCTTAAACTGGTTTGTCGAGCCATACACATACCGATTATCCGTGTTCCACCCGGCCAGTGCCGCCTGTGCTTTCAGCGCCTGCAGCAGCCAGGTGTGATACACACCGAAGGGAGCTTCATGCTGGCGGTACATCTCGGTGTGAACGTCGGTGCTGAGAGGCTTGGCGCAGGGGTCGCTGGCGCGGCGCAGTTTGAGGGTTGAAATCTGCAATTCACGACGCTGAACCCACACCCCGTCGAACGTCAGCAATTTGATGCCGCTGGTTTGAGCACGCTCGGAGGCCAGCAACCACACCATTAGCAAGAGTTCCAGTTTGCTGTGCGCCAGCCAATCTTTGCCCCAGCAACAGGGTTTTGGAGCAACAACGCCGCGTCCCGCCGCTCCCAGCCAGGGCTTGAGCGGCGCCCAGTCGGTATCGTTTCGGCCATAACCCTTGGGTGCCGCGCGCAAACTGCCGTCTGGATTGACGCAGCGTGCTAGGAGGGTTTGTTGTACCTCTGGCGCTATTGGGTGCGCCTCACTATTCGCCTCCGGCATCAAGGTCGAGCGTAGCCGGGTAAAGCAGTAGCACTGCCATTCTGTCAGTAGCGGGTCGGCTTGGATCACCTGCCAGGCGACGTGAGCGACACGGGAATGACGTTCGCGGTTGTTTGGTCGTTCTGGGCGAGGCTCATACCTGTGCAAAAAATCACTTAGCCCGCTAAATGCCTGAGCAAATTGAACTGGCGTGCTGCCCTGAAGCTCATCCAGCGCATGCTGAATAGCAGGTTTGGCGACAAATGCCTCACGCTGTGCTTGCATGCGCTGCAGCAGCCAAATCACCCCATAGCGCAAACCATTTTTTAACTCATCATTGGTGAACTGGTCTGACGGGATACCCAGGTAGGCACCAAGTGGCGGTAACTTCTCGTGTTTAGGCTTTTTCGGCGTGTTGGCGTCTAGCATCTGCCAGGCGCTTTTGAGTGCCGCTGACCACTTTGACCGCTGAATGCCGAAGCGCTTCTCCAGCGCACCACGCAGCACTTTGCGGAGATCCGCCATGCGCCGCCATACGTTATGTTCGGTCTCGGTGGTTTTCAGGTGGTCAAGCCAGTCGCTGAAGCAGTGCGCAGGCAGCGGTACGTTTACGATGTTGCCATCTTCTTCCTCGGTCGTGATGGGATAATCATTTGTGTCAAGAAAGGCAAAAAACGCCCGCACCGCAGCGTTGAGCTGTCCTTTCTGGTGGATACCCACCCGCACCGCATACTTTGATTGGGTGAAGTAGTCCAGCAGAGTGTGGACAAGGGCGTCGTCGGCATAGCGCTCGGGCGAGGTCAATACGTCCACTCTGGCCTTGTTCTCCACTTCAATCACTACCTGGCGCTGATTCAGACGTCGGCAGGGCAGGTTACTCAACACCAGACGGCCGTCAGCGACCATATCAATCACGTCAGCGGTTGTGAAGAGCTTCATGCTGCCTCCTTGCCCTGCTAGCGCTGTGTGGCCTTGTACTTGGCCTTACTCATGTGCAATTCTTTGAGTACCTGGCTGCGGTTGTTTCGCAGCGCATCGAACTGAATATATAGCATGGTGGTATCGACATTTTTGTGACCCAGGCGTCGAGGAATCAGTATCCAGGCCTCACTCCCCCGGCCTTCGTCGTTCAAATCCTGAACCAGATTGGTACCAAAGCTCTTGCGCAACCGGTGATACCCTTGCTTGTGTACGCGTTTCAGCTTGGCCTTGCGGCACGCTTTTGCGAATACGGTGCTGGCGTGCTTCGGGTCCTGCATCGGCTGGCCCTGACGGGTGCAAATCAGCGATCCGCGCCCTTGGTTGATGCCGTTGCGGTGCTTGGTCAGGTAATCCCAGATGAATTCACATAGTTTTGGGGTAATGAGCAGGTCGCGGTTGCTGGCACCCTTACCAGTGATCCTTACTGTGGCAGCCGCCCACAGGCCGTCATTTTCTTCCCGTGCCTTGGCAATCGCATTGTGCACTTCAACCGTGTTGAGATCGTGAACCTCATGCGCCCGGGTGCCGCACTCGTAACCCAAGCGCAGACAAAGTCGGTCACGCAGGCGGATAAATTCATCGGCGGAGTTCACTGCTGGTAACAGCGTGTCGTGAAACTCGGTTTTATCGATATACAACGAGTGGAAGCTGTGTTGATAGGAATGGTGGGCGCTTTTGTCCACAGGGTCTTTTGTGTACAGGTGCTCGTAGGCCCACTCAAAATCGGGCACCGCGTCGAGGTAACCCTTTTCCTCCTGCCACTGGTAAAACTGTTTCAGCGTGGCAATGTGGCGTTGCATGGTGGTTTTTTTGTAACCCCGGCCCTGAAACAGCTCACCGTGCAGGTAACCGGTCATTTCAGGTTGGCCAATAGCCGACCATCCGCCTAATGGCTTGGCCATGCGGACAAAGGAAAGCAGGTCGTCGGCATAACCCCTGGCCGTATTGGGCGGACTGACTTTGGCAATAGCCGTTAGCCACAGGTTTTCGTGGAATAACATCTGCCCATCGTTGTCGAGTAACACATACACATCACAAAACTGCGGTTGGTTGGTGATCGGGCTAACTGCATACTGACAATCTGGAACTTTCACCTTGCGCATTAATACCCCTAATAATATCGGGTGGGTGCTTATGTTGAAAGTGTAGTCTAAAAAACGTTTCCTATACTTAAGCTCCTACCACAGCCTCGATTGTCAACAATAATGAAGTTATTTGACCAGTTCCCGATAAATAATCATCCTTCGGGAGTGGCAGAGCCCAGCCAAGCCGATAGGCGTATCACTAGACGGTTATCTGATGCACTCGGTTTAGTCGATATTCGAGTTTTGGACCATTTCGTTGTTGGAGATGGGGAAGTCGTCTCTTTTGCAGAAAGAGGCTGGATTTAGCGGCCTAAATAGAAGAAAGTACATTTTATTGTAATAACTGTGATACAGAGCTTTTGTTTTGGTGATTTTCTGCTATGATTCGCGCACTAAATTATCAACCAACATCAGCTCAAAGTGAAAAAGATCAGCAAATCCTTAAAAAAGGATCTGTTCGGGTCTTGAGCAATGCATGTCAAGTTAGTATAATGCGCGACCTTTGATAGCCTTGTATGGGTACTCCATAATGGTTATGGCCTCTTATAATTGAGGTTCGGCCACCAAGGTTGATATCGAGCTGAAACGATTTGGAGAAGACATTCATGTCCCGAGTATGCCAAGTAACTGGTAAGCGTCCTGTAACGGGTAACAACCGTTCACACGCACGAAATGCTACCAAGCGTCGTTTTCTGCCGAACCTACAAACTCATCGTTTCTGGGTAGAAAGCGAAAAACGCTTTGTTAAACTACGTCTGACCGCTAAGGGTATGCGTATTATTGATAAGAAAGGCATCGATGCTGTTCTTGTTGATATCCGTGCTCGTGGCGAGAACGTATAAGAGGAATTAAGCAATGGCTAAAGGCATTCGTGAGAAAATTCGTCTAGTATCATCTGCTGGTACTGGTCACTTCTACACAACTGACAAGAACAAGCGTAACATGCCAGGCAAATTTGAGATCAAAAAGTTTGATCCAGTTGTTCGCCAACACGTTATGTACAAAGAAGCTAAAATCAAGTAATTGATAGGTTTCTTCTTGTTATGTATTGAAAACCCAGCCTAGTGCTGGGTTTTTTATTGCCTGAATTTCAGGCTCGGTTAACGCTCTCGCTAAAAAGGGCTTAAACCGCCCCTTCAAAACCAAACTGTCGCCACGCTTCATAGGCAATAATCGCCACCGCATTGGATAGGTTTAAACTGCGCGCATCTGGCATCATCGGAATGCGAATGCGTTGCTCCATTGGTAGACTTTCAATCACTTCTGCGGGCAGGCCGCGGGTCTCTGGTCCGAATAGCAATACATCACCTTGCTGGTACTTCGCATCCGTGTGATGGCCGGTGGTTTTTGTGGTGCAAGCAAACAAGCGGTAGCTCGGATTGTTCTCTTCAAGGTAAGCGATAAAGGCGGCGTAGTCTTTATGACGTTTGACGCGAGCCAGATCATGATAGTCGAGACCGGCGCGACGCACTTTCTTCTCTTCTAAATCAAAACCAAGTGGCTCAATTAGGTGTAGGTTTGCGCCACAGTTGGCACAAAGTCGGATGATGTTTCCGGTATTAGGAGCAATTTCTGGCTCGTAAAGGGCGATATCAAACATATTGGCTGTCGACTCATACTAAACAATGAGATGAGTATACCTGAAGAGTAAAAAGAACGGCATCCTTCAAGCTTATCGTTATCCTGAAAACTATCGTCATCCCCGTGTAGGCGGGGAGCTCCCCAAAGTGCACACCAAGCCTCATGTAGATTCCTGTCTACACAGGAATGACGACGTTGTAGAGTACGTCGTAGCTAAAATTGTCGTCATCCCCGCGAAGGCGGGGAGCTACCCATAGCGCGCATCAAGCCTCAAGTAGATTCCTGTCTACACAGGAATGACGACGTTGTAGAGTACGTCGTAGTTAAAATTGTCGTCATCCCCGCGAAGGCGGGGAACTACCCATAGCGCGCATCAAGCCTCAAGTAGATTCCTGTCTATACAGGAATGACTATGTTATAGAGTATGTCGTAACCCCAATTATCGTCGCCTCTGCGCAGGCAGAAGTGACGAGATACTCTAACTGCGAGATTAAAGCTTATCCGTCACAGCTAGCGTTGCCGCTACCATGTCATGACCAAACTTAATACTGCGCTCAGGTGACCAACCGTAGAAAGGATCGGGATAGTTATTGTTATCCTTAAATGGCATTTCAATGGTGTAAGACAAGCACTTAAATTGCTCTGCAACCCAATTAGAGCCAACCGTTAGGTTAGCCTTACCCGGTTCATCCTTATCATAGCCATAGTCGTCTTGGAACTCAGGTGTGATAGTCAGTAGCGCCTGTTTGAACGCCGATTCCAGTGATGCTAAGCGCTCATCATAAGATGGGATCCCTTCAGAGCCAGCAGCAAAGTTGTATGGAATTGCTTCGTCACCGTGAATATCAAGGAACATATCCACACCGGTTTGCAGCATACGTTCACGTACTAGATAGACTTCAGGACTCTGTTCCATAGAAGGCGTTTGCCATTCACGGTTAAGGTTCACGCCCACTGCATTGGTTCTAAGGTGGCCGCGAATGCTGCCATCAGGGTTCATATTTGGTACCACATACACAACGGCTTGCTCAAGTAAGGCTTGAGCGGCGGTGTCGCTGTCATCAACAAGACGCTGAATTAGACCTTCAATAAACCATTCCGCCATAGACTCACCTGGATGCTGGCGTGCAATGATCCAAATGTTCTTCTTACCTTCTTCTGGCTCACCAAACGTTAGCAACGACATATCGTTACCATCAAGAGTATGGCCTAGAGTTTCAAGGGTACAGTGGTGTTCGTTTTGAGCCATGTGTAATAAATCGAGATGGCGATCGTAGCTGTAGGGAGCAAAGTAAGCGAAGTACATTGAACTTCTCTCTGGAAGGAAGCTACAGCTCAAGGTGTCACCGTCAAAGTCACAAGGAATACGGAACCACTCCTCACGATCGTAGGACGCGACAATATCGTATCCCTTCCAGCCCTCTGGATAGGCTGACTTAGCTAAGTCTATGATCTTAATGGTATGTGCTAGCTCAGGTGTTGACTCCAAGCGAAAGTGAAACCACTGATAAAATTCTGACTGATTGTCGTTGACGATTTTAAGTTGGATATCATCTTTGTCATCGGCTTTGACGACTTGGATATTGCCACTTTCAAAGTTGCTGAAGATTTTCATCGGCTGAGTTCTCTTTATTCTGTGTATTGAGCAAGACGTCGAGGCTACCACATACCGTGCCTATTTGAGTATAAATACAATGTCAGTTTCGTGCCGACTTTATAGCGGGAGCTCGACATGCATCTTTAAACCACCTAAATGGCTTCGCGATGCTGTTATCTGACCACTATGCTGCAAGATTGCGCTCTGTGTTATAGCAAGTCCCAAACCCGTGCCTCCGGAGTCTCTATCGCGAGCCGTTGATACTCGGTAGAACGGACGGAAAATATCTTGTAGCTCGTCATCTGGTACGCCTGGACCGTCATCCTCCACAGTAATCAGCAATGTCTCTTTATGAGTAGACAGGGTGATATCAATGGTGGTTGTGCCGTAGCGAATGGCATTTCTTACAATGTTCTCAATAGCGCTCATGAGCAGTTTTGGGTTACCAGTGACTGTGACGTCTGGGATAGTGGTAAAGCGTAAGGTCTTGCCTACTTGCTCTGCTTCAAACTCAGCATCGCTGAAGATCTCCTCCCATAAGCTGCTAGCTGGTTGTGACTCGCGTGTGACATGGCTGTCAGTATTCATGCGTGACAGTTCTAAAAGCTCGCCAATCATCTGTTCTAATCGTTGAGCTTCAGTATCAATACGCAACAGTTCTTGGCTTTCACCTTGCTTACGAGTTGCGAGTGCCGTTGCCATTCTCAAGCGAGTGAGTGGCGAGCGTAGTTCATGAGAAATATCGGACAATAAACGCTGCTGTCCAGAGATCATTTGATTCACGGCCATTACCATTTGGTTAAAGCTGCTGCCTGCTTGCTTGAACTCGGATGTGCCTTTTTCCAACTCAGGATCCTGCTTGAACTCACCATTTGCTACTCGCTTCGCTGCACGCTCTAATCTTCTCGCGGGTTGGCTTAGTGCCCATGCGAGCCACAAGAGTAGTGGGGTACTGACCGCCATTACGGCAAATAGCAGTTGGAATGGCTTATCAAACATTCGCAGCAAGAACGGTGGCGGCTCTGTCCAACGTAAGCCGATATACAGATAAAAATCTTGTTTGGCTAGTTTAATCGGAACGGGACCTGCGAGCATGTAGCGGCCATACAGTTTCTGCATTGGTGTATCGAATGAGTCAACAGAGGTGATAAAATTCTTGAGGATTTTGGTCTTAAAATCCGGGTGTTTCTGTGTGCTGAGAATGTTACCTTCTTTATCAACGATAAACATACTTGGGCTACGTGGCTTACGGTTACCCATATGTTTAGGTTCAGGTTTATCAAGCTGATAGATAATACGCCCAAGGTTGGTTTGTCCTTCAAAACGTTTTTCTACTTTATCTCTTAAGGACAATAACTGTTGTAGTGGCTCTCCGGAAATCTCTTTAGTGACGCGCGGATCAAGGTGCGGTAAAGCAAGCACCGCAATGAGGACCAATAACATGGTAAACCAGAATATGGCAAAGATACGGCCATAAAGGCTGGTTATCTTGGGCAGTTTCATCATTATTCCTTAACCAACAAATATCCGCGTCCACGCAGTGTTTTGATACGTGGTTTGCCATCGGCTTTTTCTGGGAGTTTTTTACGTAAATTCGAGACATGCATATCGACGGCGCGATCGAAAGCAGACAACCTTTTCCCTAGCACATCAAGACTGAGAGACTCTTTGGTTAAGGTCTCCCCTGGTTTTTGTACGAAATAGTGTAACAGTGCAAACTCTGTAGTAGTTAAGTCCAGTAACTGCCCTTGGCAGTGAGCTTCTTGTTTGCCTGGGAAAACTTGAATGTCGTCGAACGAAAGGCAATCAGCAGTGGCTGATTCTGGCTTAGATTGAGTGCGGCGAAGAATCGCTTTAATGCGAGCGAGCAGTTCTCGATCACTAAACGGTTTCGGTAAGTAGTCATCGGCGCCAAGCTCTAGACCGATAACACGATCTATTTCCTCACCTTTAGCCGTCAGCATCAAAACAGGGGTTTCCCACTTTTCGCGTAGTTTCTTTAGGGTATCCATACCATTGAGCCGTGGCATCATGACATCCATCAATACCAGATCGATATCCTGATGCATTGCTTCTAATCCGGCGATTCCGTCATTAGCCTCAGAGATCTCAAATCCTTCAAAGCTCAAGATGTCTTTAAGTAAGCTGGTTAGCTCGGTATCGTCATCAATGATAAGTATGTGTGCCATAAACTACCTCTATCTTGTCCTGTGCCTTGTAATAATAAAGCGTTAAATATCAGAAAAAGCGATCTTTACGATTCTTTACGCTCACTGTACGTTACTTTACTCACCAGACCCTATTCTATACTCAAGCGCTGCAGAGGCAGCCATGGTATGAATCACATAAGGGTAAAGATTATGAAATTTTCAAAAAAACTGGTTATCGCTGCAACGGTTCTTCCACTAGCATTAGGTTCAGCAAGCGCATTGGCATACGGTGGTGGCAAAGGTGGTCATCATGGTAAAGGCGGTGAAGGGATGTGCGGTGGCTTCGATGGTAAGCGTATGTTCCGTGAACTTGACTTGACGGATGCTCAGAAAGAGCAAATGAAAGAACTTCGTCAGGCAAACAAAGAAGCCATGAAAGCGAAATTCTCGGGTGACTTTGCTGCTAAGAAAGCAGAAATGCAAGCTCGCCAACAAAAGATGCAAGATCTAGTACTTGCTGACAACTTTGATGCGGATGCAGCGAACGCTCTGGCTTCAGAAATGGTACAGCAACAAACAGAGCGTCGTGTTCAAATGCTTGAGAAGCAACATGAAATGCTTAATATTCTAACGCCAGAGCAAAAAGTGAAGTTCAAAGAGCTTCAGCAAGAGCGAATGGAAAAGTGTTTCTCTAAAATGGAGTCTCGTGCGGAGAAGCGTGCTGCTCAGTAATTATAACGAAATCTTGGCTCGATAATATATAGCCCCTCTGAGCTTCCTAGTCAGAGGGGCTTTTGTTTATACGATGCACTAAAGAATTCTGTCTTCAGAGCCCTGTCCGAATATTTGTCACCATTTGGTGTGACATCCAGCACGCTTTTTCTATTTTTGTCATCATTTATCAGTATACTTATACCGTGTTAGCAACAAGACAGGGAACGAGTGCAAGCATGACAAAGGGCAACTACGCTAAGTTGGTGACTACCGCAGCATGGGCTGCTACCACGATCGCGACTATCCTTCTTATTACCAAAGTGGTTACATGGTGGATAACAGGTTCTGTTAGTCTGCTAGCGTCAGTGATCGACTCACTGCTAGATATTGCAGCATCAGTGGTTAACTTGCTGGTGGTGCGTTACTCACTGCAACCTGCTGACAAAGAACATACTTTTGGGCATGGTAAGGCGGAGTCGTTAGCTGCTCTAGCACAAGCTATGTTCATTTCTGGCTCCGCTTGCTTTCTTATCTTAAACGGTGTTGAACGATTCTTTAGACCTCATGAATTGAATTCGCCTGAGCTTGGCATCTATGTCAGCTTTTTTGCGCTAGTGGTCACCTCTGGTCTAGTTGCATTTCAGAAATACGTGGTGCGCGAAACAGGCAGTCAGGCGATAGCGGCGGACTCGTTACACTATCAAACTGACTTGTATATGAACGCCGCTATTATGATCGCGCTCGCCTTGAGTTGGTATGGCATAGGTCAAGCAGACTCAGTATTTGCCATCGGCATTGGTATCTTCATACTGGTAAGCGCCGTTAAGATGGCTTATGAAGCAATACAGTCATTGCTTGATAGGCAGCTTCCCGAAGAGGAACTCGTCAGAATTCGAGAAGTGTGTAACGAGGTTGAAGGTGTCATCGGCGTCCACCAACTGCGAACACGAATGTCTGGGCCAGTGCGTTTTATTCAACTGCATTTAGAGTTAGATGATAACTTGCGCCTGATCGACGCTCATAGAATTGCCGATTGTGCAGAGGAGCGATTGATGCTGGAGTTTCCTGAAGCGGATGTCATTATCCATCAAGATCCATACTCTGTTGTACTGTCGGAAGAAAAACAGCAAAAAGAGCAGGGCTGGTAACCAATACGTAAACAAAAGTGACTGTGAAAGCATTGAGAATGGCAACTTCAAAATCGATTGTCTATTATCAAGGCTCATGATAAAAAAGTGCGATTCTGATGTGAATCAACACAATAGTTCTTATAAACTGTAATACTCTTACATAAGTAATAAAGTTACGTCGGTGATGTTTTGGGGAACACATCGAAAAATCGTAGCAATAACAACAAATTCCGTGTGTCGCTACTAGGCGGTACACTCAAAATTGAAATTAGATTGCCAAATCGAGGGTGAGCATGATTAAGAAAATCGGTGTTTTGACAAGTGGTGGTGATGCACCAGGTATGAATGCTGCGGTACGTGGCGTAGTTCGTACGGCTTTGTCAGCGGATTTAGAAGTATACGGCGTATACGACGGTTACCTAGGTCTGTATGAAGACCGCATCCAAAAACTGGATCGTTCAAGCGTTTCTGACGTTATCAACCGTGGTGGTACTTTCTTAGGTTCTGCACGCTTCCCAGAGTTTAAAGAAGTGGAAGTCCGCGAAAAAGCGATTGAAAACCTTAAGAAACACGGTATCGATGCTCTAGTAGTTATCGGTGGTGACGGTTCGTACATGGGTGCGAAGAAGCTGACTGAAATGGGTTACCCATGTATTGGTCTACCAGGCACTATCGATAACGATATCGCAGGTACTGACTACACAATTGGCTACCTAACAGCACTGAACACTGTTATTGATGCGATTGACCGTCTACGTGACACGTCTTCATCTCACCAACGCATCTCAATCGTTGAAATCATGGGTCGCCACTGCGGAGACTTAACTCTTATGTCTGCGATTGCTGGTGGTTGTGAGTACATCATCACTCCAGAAACTGGCTTGAACAAAGATCAGCTTATCAACAATATCCAAGACGGTATTGCGAAAGGTAAGAAGCACGCTATCATCGCGCTGACTGAGCTTATGATGGATGCTAACGAGTTGGCTAAAGAGATTGAGACTGCAACTGGTCGTGAAACTCGTGCAACGGTTCTAGGTCACATCCAACGTGGTGGTCGTCCAACTGCGTTTGACCGCGTACTAGCGTCTCGCATGGGTAACTATGCAGTACACCTTCTAATGGAAGGTCATGGTGGTCGTTGTGTGGGTATCCAGAAAGAGCAATTGGTACACCATGACATCATTGATGCGATCGAGAACATGAAGCGTCCAGTTCGCGATGACCTATTCAAGGTTGCAGAAGAGTTGTTCTAACTGACAGCGATTCTAAAGATAAAAACCGCGGCTTAAGTCGCGGTTTTTATTTGCCTCAATAAAATGAAGGCATAAAAAACAGGCTCGAATGAGCCTGTTTTTCAGTAATGCGATAAGCGATTACTTAGCTTTTGCTGCTGCCGCTGCTTTAGCGATTGCTGCGAAGCTCTTAGCATCTAGAGATGCACCACCAACTAGAGCACCGTCGATGTCTGGTTGTGAGAAGTATGCTTCAGCGTTCTCTGGCTTAACAGAACCACCGTATTGAATGATTACTTGCTCAGCAACTGCAGCGTCTTTTTCTGCGATTAGAGCGCGGATAGAAGCGTGGATGCGTTGCGCATCTTCAGCTGTTGCTGCTTTACCAGTACCGATAGCCCAGATTGGCTCGTATGCGATGATAGCGTCGTTTAGCGCTTCAACACCGTATGCGTCGATTACTGCGTTGATTTGACGTGCACAAACTGCTTCAGTTTCGCCCGCTTCGTTTTGAGCTTCAGATTCACCGATACAGAAAACTGGCTTCAGGCCGTTTTCTTTTAGGAAAGCAAATTTCTTAGCGATGAACTCGTCAGATTCGTTGTGGTATTCACGACGCTCTGAGTGACCAATGATGATGTGAGAAGCACCAAAGTCTTTAAGCATTTCTGGAGACATGTCGCCAGTGAATGCACCGCTGTTGTTTAGGTCTGTGTTTTGTGCACCAAGAATGATCTTGTTGCCGCCTTCAGCGATTACGCGCTCTGCTAGGTCGATGTATAGTGCAGGTGGAGCTACCGCCACGTCTACACCAGTTACGCCTTCAAGTTCAGCGTTTAGGCCAGTTAGCAGCTCAGTTACCATTGCTTTGCTGCCGTTGAGTTTCCAGTTACCCATAACTACAGGTTGACGCATGAGATTTTCTCCAAAATCAGTGTTTGTAAAAAACGAATGTAAAAAATAAACGTGATTACGAAAGAATATAACAGATTAATTCATGTAGATCATGATTGGGGTCATTTCTTTATCGCTTTGACGTTTTATCCTAGTAAGCAAGCCCAGAAGCTCACCTCAGTGATCCAGTAAACAGAATAATAGAATACTTCTCGGAATTTTCCTTATAGCTTGTTATACCTTGTCGCTTGATGGTTAAAAATAGGGATGTACCATGCCAAACCTTGTACTAGAGTACTCAAATACAGCGGACGAAAGACTGAATGTTCAGGGGTTGCTGGAAGACTTACACAGAGTCACGCTAAACTGTGGATTATTCGAGAAAGATTCTGTGAAATCACGCTCTTTACGTAGCCACAATTGGTTGATTGGTGAGTATGGAGACAGTGAAGATTTTGTTCATATTAGCTTTGAACTTTTGTCAGGTCGCACTGAGGAACAGAAAAGAGAGCTTTCGAGAAAGTTAATGGAAGTACTTCGAGAGCAGGCGGGACATATCAAGAGCTTGACGGTCAATGTTCGTGATATGGATAAAAGCTGCTTTCAAAAAATTACCAATTAAAAAGAGATTATGTGATGTCGTTTAAATCGTTACTGTTTTCGTTTCAAGGTCGTGTGGGACGCAAAACATTCTGGATGTGGAATGTCTGTTATTACCTTGCCATTATGATTTTTGCTCAAGGTATGAACGTACTGTTCCCAGCATTGGTACATATTTTGTTGCCAATCTTCTTGCTCATTATCTTGATTCCAGATTTAGCGATTACGGCAAAGCGTTGGCATGACCGTAATAAATCGAGTTGGTGGCTATTGCTGAATATCCCATTGGTCTTTGGTCGAATGAGCCTGCCGACATTGGATCCAGCAACCGCAGCTCAGCCGTCCATGGTACAAAGTCTTATCTCCTTTGCTGCGTTGGCTTGTGGTTTGTGGATACTAGTTGAATGTGGCTTTATGAAAGGCACTGAAGGCGAAAACCAGTATGGGCGAGAGCCTCAATAAAATTGACGAACAATCAAAAAGGGAAGCATGGCTTCCCTTTTTTGTTGGTTTAGCGCCATTCTTCAGGCTTAGAGAAAGGCAAAATATCGGCGCTTTTGTTGCTCTCTGACGCTTCTCCATTTAAGGCTTGCGAGAATTTAACGATTTGACGATGCAATTCCTGACGTAATAATACATTGGCGTGAATGGGGTTTTTGGCGCGCTGTAAAACCCGTTCAATGTGAGATTGTTGAGCGTGCAGTCGCGGCTGCATCTCATCAGAACAGGTAGAGATAAACTGCTGGGACAAGTCGTGGCGCAGTCGACTCAACTTCTCGGGGTTCTCCTTGGCCATTGCGGCTAGTTCATCGAATGACGGCAGAGTAATAGGCGTTACCATGTACGTTCCTCACCAAAAGAATCTCCATGCATATAATCAGCGTAGGAGTTAATGAGAAAAGACAAAATAAAACTGTAAATAGTCTCAGGAGTGAGACGAGCTAGCAGCGTTGCTATGAGCTGTTTATTGAAGTTAGCTTCTGTTGCTAAAGATATATACGCAGCGACGAGCACCTTGAACAATATGTTCGTCTCGTTGAACCGAAATATCGTTACCAACGAGGGCTTGAAAGACATTCAGCTCAGACTGACACAGAGTTTCACAGCGTTGTGCGGCTTTACAGATTGGGCAGTGATTTTCAATTAAGACAAAGCCATCTTCAATCTGTTGAAATTCAGCCATATACCCATCCTTATCGCGCAGTTCAGTGAGTTTCTCTACTTTACTTTGTAGGTCGGGAAGGCTGTCAAAATGAGGACGATAAGTCGCGAGGGTGTTTGTTTCGCGCTCTTTGGATACTTTATTGAGTCCTTCAGCACCAAACACTTGTTCAATTGCATCAATAAACTGAACCGTTAAATCACTGTGGCGATCGGAAAACTGGGCATGCCCTTTGGCAGTGAGTGACCAATGTCGATTCGGTCGACCTACTTTAACTTTAACATCTTCAAAACGTAGAAATCCTTCCTCTTCTAGGCCCTGCAAATGTTGCCTAGCGCCCATCGTGGTGATGTTTAAACGTGAAGCAATCTGTTTAGCGGTGACCGCTCCTTCTCGTTTTATGATGTCAATAATCTGGTCAGTGGCTTTCATTAGTGCGTCCGTTTCTCTTAAATCAGCCTATGGATAACGATAGTTGGGGTATTATGGCGAATAAGGTTAATAAAGCAAATTATTTACTATCTTCATAATAGATGAAAAAAACGCTGGCTACAGCCAGCGCTTTATCTCAATAATGGCGACTATAAGATGATATCGCGAATCTCTGGGTCTTTACGCTCTAAATAGTGCGTTGATTTAATACGGCGAATCGTGCGGCAGCGGCCACGAATAAGCAGTGTTTCACTGGTCGCGATATTACCTTGACGCGTGATACCTTCAAGCAGGTCACCTTTAGTAATGCCCGTTGCCGAGAACACCACATTGTCACTACGCGCCATGTCTTCCATGCGAAGCACAATGTTCGCTTTGACACCCATTTGTGCGCAGCGCTCCAGTTCAAGTTCACCCGCTTTACGGTTTTCTTCGTTATCGCCTTTCACTTCATGACGTGGAAGTAAGCGACCATGCATGTCACCATCTAGCGCACGAATAACAGCGGCAGAAACCACGCCTTCTGGTGCGCCACCAATGCAATACATGACATCCACTTCACTATCTGGCATGCAAGTTAGGATAGACGCGGCTACATCACCATCTGGCACAGCAAAAACACGCACGCCCATGGCTTGCATTTCAGCGATAATCTCATCATGACGTGGTTTTGCCAGTGTCGTAACCACAAGCGTATCAAGAGATTTGCCTAAGGCCGCTGCAATGTTGGTTAAGTTTTCAGAAAGTGGTTTCTCTAGGTCGATAACCCCTTTAGCGCCCGGGCCCACTACCAACTTTTCCATGTACATATCAGGTGCTTTCAAGAAGCTGCCTTTTTCACCAGCGGCTAGAACAGCAAGTGCATTCGACTGGCCCATTGCTGTCATGCGAGTACCTTCAATAGGGTCAACCGCGATATCAACAGCGTCACCACCAATACCAACTTGCTCACCGATATACAGCATAGGTGCATCATCAATCTCACCTTCACCAATAACGATTTCACCTTCGATATCGGTTTTGTTCAGTAGGCTGCGCATGACTTCTACTGCGGCACCATCCGCAGCATTCTTGTCGCCACGTCCAAGCCATTTATAACCTGCTAGGGCGGCACCTTCGGTAACTCGTGAAAAAGCCATTGCTAAATCGCGCTTCATACTGACTCCAATTAAATGAAAAATGACAAAAGGATTTATGGCGCGAATTCTAGCATATCCAAAAGGAAACGTTTGCTTTTTTGTGGTTTTGGTCGCTATCTTGTCGCTAAGTTATGATTACTCATTGAGAAAGTGCAGGGAGAAAGGTCAGAGTAAAGTGATAGCAGGGAAGGTTTGACAAGTTTTAGGTAAAGCTTATGTCATTTTGCGATGCTTTTTTGACCGAATGGTGAAAAATCTGCAATATAGGGCGTGTCTATCTTCTCTATGCTGAGTAGAATGGGACAATATAGAGTATGAAGTCTTTTCATGTCACAGAATTAAATTAAGGGTAGGCCGAGATGTCTTTTGAAGTACTGGAACAACTAGAAGCAAAAATTCAAACTGCAGTTGACACAATCGCGCTTCTTCAAATGGAAGTTGAAGAACTGAAAGAAGAAAAAGTGCAACTAGCAAATCAAGCGGAAGAGCTACGTAATAGCCGTGAAGAATTGGTTCAAAAGACTGAGCAAATGCAACGTGAGCACGGCCAATGGCAAGAGCGTATTCGTAACCTGCTTGGTAAAATGGACGAAGTAGAGTAATTCATTCGTCAAACGTATTCGAAAGCACTCATTTGAGTGCTTTTTTTATATCATTTGGTCTAACCAGTGCGACTCACCGTCTCATGACTTTTCGTACACAACTTGAGCACGTATACTAACCCCAACTAGGGAAAGGAAAAGTTAGAATGAAAACACGTGACAAAATAGTGTATGCCGCCCTCGACTTATTTAATTTAGATGGCGAGCGCAACGTGACGACCAACCATATTGCTGCTCATATCGAGATTAGCCCAGGTAACCTCTATTACCACTTTCGCAATAAACAAGAGATAGTGAGAGAGATCTTTGCGCTGTATTCGCAAGAGCTCATTGAACGTTTTACTCCTATCCAAGGTCAGCAAGAAAGTTTGGCGCTCCTCAAGCACTATCTTGATTCTATCTTTAATCTAATGTGGAAATATCGTTTCTTCTACGCCAACCTGCCAGAGATTCTGCAGCGTGATCCTAAGCTGCACGAAGAGTACATTGAGGTTCAGGAGCGATTGCAGGGTAACTTAGTTAATATCCTAAGAGCCTTTGTTGAACTTGATTTATTGACGATTAACGAGAAAGAACTTAAGTCATTGGTGACCACTCTGCATATGATGGCGGTCGGTTGGCTGAGCTACCAATCAGCGATGTCGCCGAAAACTCAAATTACTGAAGAGGTGATTCAGCAGGGCATGCTACACATGATCAATGTCGTGAAGCCACTATCAACGGCAAAAGGTCGTGAACAGCTGTCTCTACTAGAAGATGGTGTGAAAATGATGGGGTCGACAGACAGTCGCTCGCTCTAACGGCATGATATATAGCCAATTCATCTTGTTACAAACCCTGCTATCTTAGTAGGGTTTGTTGTTTTAGACACCAGATTAATTGGAGAGTGACGACGGGATGGCTGATAACGAAATGAAAGCAAAAGCACACTATGATGTATTTAATGGCGATGCCGATGGTATTTTGTCATTGCTGCAATTGCGATTAGCTCAGCCGAAAGAAACACAGCTGATCTCAGGGATTAAGCGTGATATTGCGCTGTTACAACGAGTCCCCGTCGCAGAAGCAGGCTCTGTTACAGTGCTCGACATCTCCATGGATAAAAACCAAAACGCCTTAGATGAGCTTTTGGATCATGATGTTCCTATTACTTATATCGATCACCACAAAGCATCAACTATTCCCCACAGCGACATTTTGGATGCGCACATCGACCTTGATGCCAATACGTGCACCGCACTGATTGTAGATAAGCTATTACAAGGCCAGTATCGAACTTGGGCGATTGCTGCGGCCTACGGAGATAATATGTTGAGTAGTGCTGAGCATTTAGCGAATGAGCTTAAACTCACGCACGAGCAACGACACTTTCTCAAGCAATTAGGAACCTTGGTGAATTACAACGGTTATGGAGAGAGCTTAGCTGATCTACATTTTGACCCAGTCATCCTTTATCAGGCGTTATTGGCGTACCCTGACCCGTTTGATTGCCAGAAAGACGCCTCTTCTCCGTATTACACTCTTAAATCGGCGTTTGAGAGTGATGAAATAGCGTTAGAGGCAACGGAAACTGTCTTTGAGTCGGACATCTTGAAAGTGGTAAAGCTGCCAGCAACGCCAGCGGCGAGGAGAATGTCGGGGACTTGGATAAATCGCTTGGCGAATGAAGCGCCTGACCAAGCTCATATTTCGTTAGTGCCGAGAAGCGGCTCGAGCAAAAGCGCTAGTTATACCGTTTCAGTTAGGGCTCCGCTGAACAATAAGCAAGGCGCTGCTGAGATTTGTAGTCAGTTTGCCACAGGTGGTGGGCGAGAGGCGGCAGGGGGCATCAATGAGTTGCCAGAGCATGAGGTAGAGCGACTGATTCAAGTCGCTCAAGAGTGTTATCGCTAAGTACCCACACTTGGCTTTACGTTATCGTTTTAGCCAGCTTTTTGGGTTTTGTACTTTACTGTTGCGGCGGATTTCGAAATACAGCGATGAGCTTGATTGACCGCCCGTGTCACCAGCAAGTGCGATGGTCTCTCCTGCGGAGACTTTATCCCCTTCTTTTTTCAGCAATGTCTGGTTATAACCATAAAGCGTCATGTCACCTTTACCATGGTCCAATAGTACCACCAGTCCGTAGCCGCGTAGGTAGTCGGCGAAGACGACAGTACCAGAATAAACAGACTTTATAGATTCTCCGTAATTAGCTTGAATAACCATGCCTTTCCAGTTCACTTGTCCAGTTTGCTTGGTCCCAAAGCTATGTAGAACTTTCCCTTTTACCGGCCAAGGCAGCTTACCTTTCTGTCGAGCCAGACCATCCATAGGTACTTGATTGCGCTTAGCGGCTTTGGCGATTTCCGCCTTCAAGCGTGTTTCATTACGTTGCAGTTCAGCTAGGTAGGTCTTATCGCTTGAGATGCTCTTTCTGATTTTAGATACCGTACTTTTGCGACTGGCTTGGTTTTTCGCAAGAGAGTTTCGCTTGTCTTTTTGTTGCTCGAGTAATTGTGCAATTTGATTACGTTCAAGCTCAAGGGCACGTTCACTCTCTGCCAGATCCAGTTCAGTTTGTGCTAATTTCTCCAAAGTCTCAGCACGTGCTTTGGCAAGATATTGGTAGTACTGGCTAATACGGTCTTCATCTGGATTGGTACTAAACACATTCGAAGCTGAGTTGTTCTGCTTTGTCACGTAATAGGTTTGCACCAACTCGGCGAGGATCTTTTGCTGTTGTTTTTTCTGCTCGGTGAGCTCTTCGACTTGTTGATGAAAACTATCGAGGTTGCGATTAGCTTGAGCAAGTTGAGCGGTGGTCGATTTTATCTCTTTCTCAATGTTAGAAATGCCGACTTCTTGTTGACGCAAAGACTTTTGTAATTTATCGAGCTCTTTTTGCTGCGCAGACAGTTCTTTCTGTTGGCGTGTAATTTCGCTCTTTACGCCAGTCAGTTCATTTTGGTTGGCTAAAGTGAGAGTCGGGTATGTAACAAGCCCGATGCTAAGAATCCATGCCGATATAGAGGGGATGAAAGGCGTTTTATTATTGGGTTTCATTCTACTTCCGTTAAAAATACCGACCAAGTCTGTTCGTGCCCAGATGCGCAACCACCATTATATCCACACTTAGGGCCAGAGGTGCAAGCATACAAAAACGCCGATGCGTATGCACCGGCGTTTTATCAAGCTTGTGTCATTACTTTGCGAAGCTGATTACTTAACCAGTACGTCGCCAGACATTTCTGCTGGAATTTCCATGCCAGTCATAGAAAGCATAGTTGGAGCTAGATCAGACAGCTTACCGCCTTCTTTGAACTCAACCGCTTTATCACCAACGTAGATCAGCGGTACAGGTAGGTTGGTGTGAGCAGTGTGAGTACCACCTGTCTCAGGGTCCACCATCATTTCAGCGTTACCGTGGTCAGCAGTGATTAGCATTTGACCGCCAACTTCTTTAATCGCTTCAACCACTTTACCTACACTTGCGTCTAGAGCTTCAATCGCTTGCTCAGCGGCTTCGTATACGCCTGTATGGCCAACCATATCTGCGTTTGGATAGTTACAGATAATAGTGTCGTATTTACCTGACTTGATAGCCGCAACCATTTTTTCAGTCAGCTCTTCAGAGCTCATCTCTGGTTGTAGGTCATAAGTAGCCACTTTTGGAGAAGCAACAAGTTGACGCTCTTCACCGTTAAATTCAGTTTCAACACCACCGTTGAAGAAGAAAGTGACGTGTGCGTACTTTTCTGTCTCAGAAATACGTAGCTGAGTCTTGCCTGCTTTAGATAGCCACTCACCGTAAGTGTTTTCAAGAGAGGCTGGTGGGAATGCACACGCAAGTGGGATATCAGCTGCGTATTGAGTCAGCATAACGAAGTCAACCGCTGGGAAGACTTTACGCTCGAAACCATCAAATGCAGGTACGAATGCACGAGTAATTTCACGAGCACGGTCAGCACGGTAGTTCATGAAGATAACGGCATCGCCATCAACGATAGCAGCTGACTCTTGGTCTTCTGCACGAATTTCTGTTGGTGCAACGAATTCATCGTTTTCATCACGAGAGTAAGCCGCTTCTAGACCTGCAACTGCAGAATCAAATGTGAAGGCGCCTTCTGCTTGAGTCAGTAGGTCGTAGGCTTTTTCTACGCGATCCCAGTTGTTATCACGATCCATTGCATAGTAACGACCAACAAGAGACGCTACACGGCCTTTGCCTAGCTCTGCAAATAGAGCATCAAAGCGTTGCAGTGAACCTTCCGCGCTACGTGGTGGTGTGTCACGACCGTCTAGGAAGCAGTGTAGGTAGATTTTCTCTGCGCCACGCTCTGCTGCCATTTTCACTGCAGCGTAGATGTGATCTTCGTGAGAGTGAACGCCACCTGGAGACATAAGACCCATTAGGTGAACCGCTTTACCTGCTGCGATAGCTTTATCCATTGCCGCAACAAGGATTCCGTTTTGACCGAATTCACCGTCAGCAATAGATTTTGTGATGCGAGTAAGGTCTTGGTATACCACGCGACCAGCACCAATATTGGTGTGACCCACTTCTGAGTTACCCATTTGACCATCCGGTAGACCTACGTCCATGCCAGAAGCCGAAATTAGTGTACGTGGATTGTTTGCCCACAAGCCGTCCATAACTGGAGTTTTTGCGTTGTTGATTGCGTTGCTTGCGTTGTCTTCACGGTAACCCCAACCGTCAAGAATCACTAGAGCCATTGGCTTCTTAGCTGACATAGTTATAACCTCGTCAAATCGATAGTAACTTTACAGAAAACAAATTAGCGTAATTTTACTACACTTTTTAACCAAAACTGTAGTGGCAGATCAAATAATGTTTGTGATTGCCGTTACTTGTTTTCAGTTTTGGACAGTTGAAACCACTAATAGTTTTCCGCGTGAGGTAATCATAGACGCTATTTTTGGATGATTCCTCGCCTTTGTTTCTATTAATACGCCTTTACTAGCAGGTTTGGCTAATTGGTTTTCTCTATCTCTGCAATAGTAATGTCGCCTGGGTTGAGGAGAGGGATCTCAATTCTTTGTTCGAAACATTTTCCCCTCTCGCCAGAGCACGACTAAGCCGCTATACTCCTCGACTGATTTAATGTTCAACTATTAAGAGCGCAAGCTATGCAAGAGTATTTAGAATTTTTTCAACAAAACATGATCATGGCACTAGTGTGGGTTGCACTATTCGTCGCTCTGATTGCCAACATCTTCAAATCAGCAAATGCTGCATATAAAGAAGTATCGGCTGCGCAAGTGACTCATATGATGAACCGTGAGAATGGTTTAGTGGTTGATATTCGTTCAAAAGACGACTTCAAGCGTGGCCATATTACTGACTCGGTAAATGTGCTGCCGTCTGATATTAAGTCAGGTTCAATCCCAAGCCTTGAAAACCATAAATCAGACCCAATCATTGTTGTATGTAAGACTGGTCAAACAGCGCAAGAGAGCGCGAATCTGCTAGCTAAAGCAGGGTTTGAGAAAGTTTACTTGCTGAAAAATGGTCTGACGGCATGGAGCGAAGCGAACCTGCCACTGATCAAAGGCAAAAAGTAATCGAGAATTTTGAGTAATTTCGCGGCAGTTATGACTAAGGGATGTGATAAGTGCCACGGAATTAACGGCTCGCCTAGTCATAGAAGATTGGCTCGGATAGTCTGCAAGACAACTCATAAACGTTTTTGACAATTTTAGACGTATTTAAGGAAAAACATCATGGCTGAAGCAGCTCCACAAGAAGCACAACAAAACTTCGCAATCCAACGCATCTTTCTAAAAGACGTATCTTTTGAAGCGCCAAACTCGCCAGATATGTTCCAGAAAGATTGGAACCCAGATGTTAAGCTAGATCTTGACACTCAAAGCCGTGAACTAGGCCAAGGCATCTATGAAGTTGTTCTTCGCCTAACTGTGACTGTGAAAAACGCAGAAGACACAGCATTCCTATGTGAAGTTCAACAAGGCGGTATTTTCACTGCTGAGCAGATGGAAGCAGGTCAACTTGCACATTGCTTAGGCGCGTTCTGCCCGAACATCCTATTCCCATATGCTCGTGAAACTATTTCTAGCCTAACGATGAAAGGTACGTTCCCTCAACTGAACCTAGCGCCAGTTAACTTTGACGCTCTGTTCATGAACTACCTACAACAGCAAGCTCAACAAGAAGGCCAAGCAGAAGCTTAAGCCTTTTTCGCAGAACATATTTTCTGCACGAGTAAGCGAAGTGAATAGACTTAGCTAATAAAAATGCACAGCGCATCGCGATGTGCATTTTTTATTTGCTCCGTACGGAGTAGACTAACTACATTGAGCCATAACGAAAATTTGGTGGTGTTATGAATAACGCATATGGAAAAGAAATCGCAATGACCGTTATCGGTGCCGGTTCTTATGGAACCTCATTGGCGATCTCTCTTGCTCGTAACGGAGCAAACGTGGTGATTTGGGGACACGAGCCTGAACACATGGTCAAGCTTGAAGCAGACAGAGCCAATCATGAGTTCTTGCCTGGGATTGAATTTCCAGAAACGTTGATTGTCGAGTCTGACTTGAACAAAGCCGTTCAAGCCAGTCGCGATCTTTTGGTTGTGGTACCGAGCCATGTATTTGGTATTGTGCTTAACAGCATCAAGCCTCATCTTCGTCAAGACAGCCGCATCTGCTGGGCAACCAAGGGGCTAGAGCCTGAAACGGGTCGACTGTTGAAGGATGTTGCTCATGACATTATTGGTGATGACTATCCGTTGGCTGTGCTTTCTGGACCTACTTTTGCCAAGGAGTTGGCGGTGGGACTTCCAACTGCGATTGCCGTGGCCTCTCCAAATGCTGAGTTTGTGGCTGATCTTCAAGAAAAAATCCACTGTAGTAAAACCTTCCGTGTTTATGCTAACGATGACTTTACTGGCATGCAATTGGGCGGTGCGGTGAAAAACGTGATTGCGATTGGTGCGGGTATGTCGGACGGCATCGGTTTTGGTGCAAACGCACGTACCGCGTTGATTACCCGAGGTCTAGCTGAAATGACACGTCTAGGTGCTGCCTTGGGTGCTAAGCCGGATACCTTTATGGGTATGGCAGGTCTTGGTGATCTAGTACTGACTTGTACTGATAACCAGTCTCGTAACCGCCGTTTTGGTTTGGCACTTGGTCAGGGTAAAGATGTGGATACGGCTCAGACAGAGATCGGTCAGGTTGTTGAGGGTTATCGCAATACCAAAGAGGTATGGTTGTTATCTCAGCGCATGGGTGTGGAAATGCCAATTGTTGACCAAATCTATCAAGTACTGTATCAAGGTAAAGACGCAAGACTTGCAGCGCAAGATTTGCTTGCTAGGGATAAAAAAGCGGAGCAGCAATAACGCTCTGTTGGTGATTGAGTACCAGTCGTAGGACAAGAAATGAAACACTGTGAAAAAAAGAATGTCTGGGAGTGCATTGTAAGAGAAGCGCGCGAACAAGCAGAGCAAGAGCCGATGCTTGCGAGTTTCTATCATGCCACCATAATTAACCACGAAAGCTTTGGTGCAGCATTAAGCTATATTTTAGCCAATAAGCTGAAGACTGCGTCAATGCCAGCAATGGCAGTACGTGAAGTGGTTGAGCAAGCGTTTAATGCTGATCCATCAATTACTGATGCTGCTGCTTGTGACATTTGTGCGACAGTGAACCGAGATCCTGCGGTTGCCATGTACTCAATGCCGCTACTTTATCTGAAAGGCTACCATGCACTACAAGGTTATCGCGTCGCCAATTGGCTGTGGAACCAAGGGCGTATGGCTCTTGCGACCTATTTACAAAACCAAATATCCGTTGCGTGTCAGGTAGACATCCACCCTGCGGCTCGCATTGGTAAAGGAATCATGCTTGACCACGCCACCGGCATTGTTATTGGTGAAACCGCTGTCGTTGAAAATGATGTTTCCATCTTGCAGAACGTCACACTAGGCGGTACCGGTAAAGAGTGCGGTGATCGACATCCTAAGATCCGTGAAGGCGTTATGATTGGCGCTGGGGCGAAGATTCTAGGTAATATTGAAGTCGGTAAGGGAGCCAAAATTGGTTCTTGCTCTGTGGTACTTCAACCAGTACCTCCGCATACTACTGCTGCTGGTGTTCCTGCAAAGATTGTCGGTAAACCGAAAACCGATAAACCATCACTAGATATGGATCAGCAATTTAACGGTAAGTCACAAACCTTTATGGGCGGTGATGGTATTTAAACAAGCCTGAGAAATGAATCAAAAACGTAGAGCCAAGGTATCAGCCTTGGCTTTATTTTTAACTGGCTTGGTACAGATGTTTTTTTCTCACACCAAGCGCATAAAGATACGCCAATACTCCGCCTAGAACATTACCG
Source organism: Vibrio sp. McD22-P3 (assembly GCF_021568915.1). NCBI lineage: Bacteria > Pseudomonadati > Pseudomonadota > Gammaproteobacteria > Vibrionales > Vibrionaceae > Vibrio > Vibrio sp. McD22-P3. Next base: position 27,236 of record NZ_JAKGTN010000028.1, on the reverse strand, counting down.
ACTGCAACGCCAATAAACATGCCTTCGACATCATAATAATGGCTACCTAGGGCCGCGGCTGGCAAGGTGAAGACAAACAGTCTCATCGCACTCCACATAAAGGCTTTGTTCGGTTCGTGTAACGCATTCATACCACTACCTAGCATCATGATGATCCCTTGGAATCCATAGCTGAATGGTACTACGAGTAAGTAATGCCAAAGAATATCTCTTACGGCTTGTTCTTGGGAAAACAGCGCAGAAATTGGAATGCTGAGTGGTACCATCATTGCGAAGATAAACAGCTGGAATACGATCGAAAACCGCATACTCAAAAATAAGCCGGCAAAACTTCGATCAGGCTGTTTGGCGCCAAAGTTCTGTGACATAAATGGCGTTAGTGCAGAGCTTAGCGAGATTAAAACCAAAATTAGAATCGACTCAACACGCTGTGCAGCTCCATAAGCGGCGACCGCAGCGGTGCCATGAGAAGACAGCATCTTCATTAAAATTGCACCTGAGATCGGAGACATGGCCGTTGATAGTCCTGATGGTGTTCCAATGCGTAATATAGCGATCCAATCTTGCCAAATTTCCGTAGGTTTGAGCTTACCCAATAACTTTTCGCGTTTGATGAGCACAAACAGCGAGCCAGACAGCGCTCCAAACCAAGCAATGCCGCTAGCAATGGCAGCACCTTGAATGCCCAACTCTGGGAAAGGGCCTATACCGAAGATCAACAGAGGGTCGAGCACGCCATTTATGAAACCGGACAGCATCATGATCTTTGCGGGGGTTTTGGTATCACCAGTAGCTCGAATCGCACTGTTTCCCGCCATCGGAATAACCAGCAATGGTACCGTTAAATACCAGATCACCATGTACTCGCTGATTAATGGAATGATGTCATCGCTAGCTCCAAGCAGTTTAAATAGTGGCTCTATGGTCAGCAGCCCGAATGCTGAAGCAATGGTCACAAGTACCACCGCGAGCAGTAATCCGTGCGTGGCAAAACGAGCCGCGTTTTGAGTATTTCCTTGTCCCAGTAATCGCCCAATATTGGTAGAGAGTCCCATACCAATACCCATGGTGATGCAATTGACCCCAAACGTAACCGGAAAAGTAAAGCTGATAGCGGCCAGTGCTTGTGTGCCAAGCAGCGATATAAAGAAGGTATCAACGAGGTTAAATGCCAAGATTGCAACCATGCCAAATACCATAGGAACAGTCATGTTTCTAAGGACAGTAGAGATGGGAGCGGAAAGTAGGCCGTGTTTATCTTGCATGGCATTCAGTGCTGATGAAACAGGCGCTTAGAATACAGCAATTGATGAGTTGGTGCGAGAATGGGTTTGGTAAGGAAGGTCATTCACTAGCCAAAGCTCATTTTCGTTATTTTTGTCACAATTTTTTGTCATGCTGCCCTTGGGATCGTAGAAAACGCCCCCAACATATTCAACACAAGGCCTTGAAGGCTATCTAATAAGCTAAATGGAAAATAATCAGGAGAATCGACCGATGAATATCCGTCCTCTACACGACCGAGTTATCGTTGAGCGCCAAGAAGTTGAATCTAAATCTGCTGGCGGCATCGTTCTAACTGGTTCTGCTGCAGAAAAATCGACACGTGGTACTGTTTTGGCTGTGGGCAAAGGCCGCATTCTAGAAAACGGTACAGTACAGCCATTGGACGTGAAAGTAGGTGATACGGTTATCTTTGCTGAAGGCTACGGCACGAAAACAGAAAAGATCGACGGTAAAGAAGTTCTGATCATGTCTGAAAATGACATCATGGCTATCGTTGAATAATTAAGTAGACGTTGAGTAATTTTTTACTCTAAACAAGCTATCCACTGAATTTAGATAAGGAAATAACAATGGCTGCTAAAGACGTTAAGTTTGGCAACGACGCACGAATCAAAATGCTAGAAGGTGTAAACGTTCTAGCTGACGCAGTAAAAGTTACGCTTGGCCCTAAAGGTCGTAACGTAGTTCTAGACAAATCTTTTGGTGCACCAACCATCACTAAAGATGGTGTATCTGTTGCGCGTGAAATTGAACTGGAAGACAAGTTCCAGAACATGGGCGCACAAATGGTGAAAGAAGTTGCTTCTCAAGCTAACGATGCTGCAGGTGACGGTACAACAACTGCTACGGTACTGGCTCAATCTATCATTTCTGAAGGCCTGAAAGCGGTTGCTGCTGGCATGAACCCAATGGACCTTAAGCGCGGTATCGATAAAGCTGTCGCAGCTGCAGTTGAAGAGCTAAAAGCTCTGTCTGTTGAGTGTAAAGACACCAAAGCGATTGCTCAGGTTGGTACTATCTCTGCAAACTCTGACTCTACGGTTGGTAACATCATTGCTGAAGCAATGGAAAAAGTAGGTCGTGATGGCGTTATTACTGTTGAAGAAGGTCAGGCTCTACAAGATGAGCTAGACGTAGTAGAAGGTATGCAGTTCGATCGTGGTTACCTATCTCCTTATTTCATCAACAACCAAGAAGCTGGTAGCGTTGATCTAGAGAGCCCGTTCATTCTTCTTATCGATAAGAAAGTGTCGAACATCCGTGAACTTCTACCAACTCTTGAAGCAGTAGCTAAAGCATCTCGTCCGCTGCTTATCATTGCAGAAGACGTAGAAGGCGAAGCGCTAGCAACACTTGTTGTGAACAACATGCGCGGTATCGTAAAAGTAGCGGCGGTTAAAGCACCTGGTTTCGGTGACCGTCGTAAGTCTATGCTTCAAGACATCGCTATCCTAACTGGCGGTACAGTAATTTCTGAAGAAATCGGTCTAGACCTTGAGAAAGTGACGCTAGAAGATCTAGGTCAAGCTAAGCGTGTAACCATCACTAAAGAAAACTCAACCATCATCGATGGCGCGGGTGAAGAAGCGATGATTCAAGGTCGTGTTGCACAAATTCGTCAACAAATCGAAGAAGCAACGTCTGACTACGATAAAGAGAAACTTCAAGAGCGTGTTGCTAAACTTGCTGGCGGTGTCGCTGTTATCAAAGTTGGTGCTGCAACTGAAGTTGAAATGAAAGAAAAGAAAGACCGAGTAGAAGACGCACTTCACGCTACTCGCGCTGCTGTTGAAGAAGGCGTAGTGGCTGGTGGTGGTGTTGCACTTATCCGTGCTGCATCTAAAGTTGCTGGTCTTGAAGGTGACAACGAAGAGCAAACAGTGGGTATCCGCGTTGCACTTCGCGCAATGGAAGCTCCAATTCGTCAAATCACTGCAAACGCAGGTGACGAAGAGTCTGTAGTAGCGAACAACGTGAAAGCAGGTGAAGGTAGCTACGGTTACAATGCGGCAACGGGTGAGTACGGCGATATGCTAGAGATGGGTATTCTAGACCCAACAAAAGTAACGCGTTCTGCCCTTCAGTTTGCTGCATCTGTTGCTGGTCTAATGATCACAACGGAAGCAATGGTAACAGATATTCCTCAGAAAGATGCTCCAGCAATGCCTGATATGGGCGGTATGGGTGGCATGCCTGGTATGATGTAATCCGCATCAGAATGTTCTGACAAGCCGAAGGGAAACCTTCGGCTTTTTTGTATCTGGTTCAATAATAACCAAGTAATTTGTGAGAATGTTGCTGAATATGACATTTCACTGACAAATCGTATGGTTGTCCTTTTTAGCATCGTCTAAACTTATTATTCGACAACAAGAAAATGTCAGTGGAGACAATATAATGAAAAAAGTCATTTCAGCCCTAGCAGTGGCAGCAGCGGTAGCTTCACCAATGGCGTTAGCAGACAGCACGCCAGTTATGTTCTCATCACTAAACGGCTTTAACGCACCAGATGCAAATGCAGTTGGTGGTGTTCGTTTAGCAGTACTTCATGGTCAAGTGAATGAAGTAAAAGGTGTCGACTTCTCTGTACTAGGTATGTCTGAAACTCAACGTACAACAGGTGTGAACTTCGGTCTATTCTTTGGTGCGTCTAAAGTAACTCAAGAGATGAAAGGTGCTTCTCTAGGTATCTTCAACTGGAATACTGGTTCAACAACGGGTGTTAACCTTGGTGCCGTTAACGTAACTAACGATGTGAAAGGTCTGAACTGGAGTGCAGTGAACTACTCTGAAGGCTATACAATGGCTGATATCGGTCTTGCTAGCTTCTCAAACAAGTCTAACTTCCAGTTTGGTTTCTTCAACAAAACCAACACGATCGACGGTGTTCAGATTGGTCTGATCAACTGTGCAGATAACGGTTTCTTCAAGTGCTTCCCAATCATCAACTTCGCGAAGTAATTTGAATTGATTCGTCAAAAAAGCCCTGAATAATCAGGGCTTTTTTATTTTCTCATTCGATTGCGATTCTGCATGGTTTGATGAACGCCGCGACGTAAGCTCTTAAAGCTGCTTTCAATCTTATCTACGCCTAATAGGACCGTTAATGCCAAAACGGTTAGAATGATCGATTCTTTATGATGACCGAGTCCAATCATCATTCCTAACCCTGCCAAAACCCAGATAACGGCCGCTGAGGTTACGCCATGAATTTTCCCGTCTTGAGTCATCATCACCCCCGCACCTAAAAAGCCAACGCCAGTAATGATTTGCCCTAATACTCGCGCTTGATCAAGCGTGTTCGGAGAAAGGGATACGGCCATGGACATAAACAAGTACGTACCCGACACAATCAGAATCGCAGTACGAATACCAACAGGTTTTCCGCGTGTTTGGCGCTCGAGGCCTACTAAGGCACCGTTGAGCATACAAGCCCCAAGTGCAGGCCATGAAAAAGGCCCTAAGTCGAGCAGTTGTGCATTGAATAACTGTGTCAGTTCCACATTGCCTCCTAAAAAGCGCAGTATCTGACTATTAGACCGTCTGATCGAACAAAAATATTTTGTCGAGACGAAAAAGGTTACTCGAGATGTAAATCCAGTGGTGTCTTGCTGGCTCTACCGCCTTCTTCTCGCGTCAGTTTAGGGACTAAATACCCAGACACTCGTTTGATCAGCCCTTGAATGATGGCTTTGGCGTCGTCATCGCTAATAAAGAAGTGTGCCGCGCCTTGAACCTTATCCAACACGTGAAGGTAATAAGGCAATATGCCCACAGAAAACAGCGCATGACTGAGCTCAAACTGAGCATCAACAGAATCATTGACACCTTTTAGCAGTACTCCTTGATTCAACAATGTTGTGCCCGTGTCTTTAATACGTGCCATTGACGCAGAGAATTCAGAATTCACTTCATTAGCGTGGTTGATATGCGTTACCAAAATGGTATTCAGTCGAGTCTGTTTAAGAAGCTGACACAACTCTTCTGTAATGCGCTTTGGGATCACCACAGGTAATCTGGAGTGAATGCGAAGTGTTTTTAAATGATGAATAGATTCTGCTTTTTGAACAAGCCATGCTAACTCAGAATCTTTGGCCATCAGTGGATCGCCGCCAGACAAAATGATCTCGTCGATCTCTGGATGAGCCGCAATATAGTCGAGTGCGACTTGCCAGTTAGCTTTACCGCCTTTGTTATCTTCGTAGGGGAAATGACGACGGAAGCAGTAGCGACAATTCACAGCACAGCCACCTTTGACAATTAGTAGTGCGCGATTGTGGTACTTGTGTAGTAGACCGGGCACCGCTGCATCTTGCTCTTCTAAAGGATCTTCAGAGTAACCGTTGTGGACTTCAAACTCTTGGCTTAATGGTAAAACTTGCCTTAATAGAGGGTCGTACGGGTTGCCTTTTTCCATACGATCGACAAAGCTTTGTGGAACACGCATCGGGAAAAGACGTCGAGCGGTTAAGCCGTTTTCCCACGGAGTCGCATCAATTTCTAGCTGCTTAAGCAGTTCATAAGGGTCTGAGATCGCATTCGATAGCTGTTTGAGCCAGTTTTGCTCAACAGAAACAAGATTTCGGGTTATGATAGGCGACATTAAATTTTAACTCGAAGAACACTAAGAGGATACAATGGCTACTGTTAGCACGAATGAATTTAAAGGCGGCCTTAAATTAATGCTGGATAACGAGCCTTGCGTAATTCTAGAAAACGAATACGTGAAGCCAGGTAAAGGTCAGGCATTCAACCGCGTAAAAATTCGTAAGCTACTGTCTGGTAAAGTTCTAGAGAAAACCTTCAAGTCTGGCGAAACTGTTGAAGTTGCAGACGTGATGGACATCGATCTAGATTACCTATACACAGATGGTGAATTCTACCACTTTATGAACAGCGAAACATTCGAACAAATCGCTGCGGAAGTTAAAGCTGTTGGCGATAACGCGAAATGGTTGGTAGAAAACAACACTTGTATGATTACTCTTTGGAATGGTAACCCAATTACCGTGACTCCGCCTAACTTTGTTGAGTTAGAAGTAACTGAAACCGATCCAGGTCTAAAAGGTGATACGCAGGGTACTGGTGGTAAACCAGCAACACTAACGACAGGTGCTGTTGTACGTGTACCGCTATTCATCCAAATCGGTGAAGTAATTAAAGTTGATACTCGTACAGGTGAGTACGTAGGCCGCGTTAAGTAAGCTTACTCTTTGCTGTATGAAGAAAGGTCGCTTAGGGAGTATATAGTAAAAATCGTGTTTATTTATGAGTGAGTGAGTGGAGGCTCTTTGCTGGTAATGCTTCTTTCTGATGCGCAAAGCATACACACTATGTATACTAGTGTGTACGCTTTTTTATCCCTAAAGGCTTAGCAAGGCGATGGCATCACTGCGTGAAACCATCACCCTGCCAAAAGGATATTTAAGGGACATGATGGTAAAGTAAAATAATAAAGCCACTCCTGATGCTCGCACAGCTCACTACTCGCTAGGCATTTATGATTTTCCTTGACCATCGGTATCACGCTCGTAGAAGAACCTCCATAACTCGCTTTTGGACAAAAGTCATTTAGAGTAATCACTTAAATTAGGCAGATGCGGATAACTTTAGGTATGGCAAAGTCGCTTGGTGATTAAAATGCGGGGTTTATGATGCGCTTACGTTTAAGAACTTAAAGCTATATTCTTTACTTGCTGTTTACTAAAAGTTGTTACAAAAACAGAAGCTTTTGATCGAGTGAGCTACTATTTAATAGTCGATAATATAGTTGGAGACTCAAACGATGAACAACGTAATGCAAGCAAAGCTTGATGAAATACTAGAAACACTTTATTTAACAAAAGATGCCTTTAAAGGCAATGTACAAATTAAAGGTCAAGATCCTATAGTAGCTTCACCTCATCATATTGGTGACTCGACAGCTATTTTACTCGCTTTGTTTGGCATGGAAATTTCCTCAATATGGGAAAAGAGAACTAATCAAGTAGAAGATGTGAATATTGATGTCGATCGTGCTGTAGTACAGTTAGCTTCGATTTTTTACAATAAACAAAATGGGGTTCAAGTACCGTATGAAGATTTAGGACTTGTTGAAACAACCGATTTTTTCGAATGTAAAGACGGGCGTTGGGTATATATAGTTTGTTCCACACCTTCTCTTCGACAAAAAACATGCTCAGTTCTTAAGACAGAGGCAACACACAAAGCATTCTCTAAAGCGTGTTTAGAGTGGAATGCTATGGATTTAGAAAAAGCCATTTTAGCTGTAGATGGTGCGATCGCAATGGTGAGAAGCCGTGAAGAGTGGAAAAGCTCTGAACAATATAAACATACCATGCGAGACAATTTGATTCAGATTGATAAATTAACCAAAACGAAGCCTACTCCATTCACACCAAACCCACAAAGGCCTCTTTCAGGAGTTAAGATTATCGACAATACTCATATTCTTGCTGGCCCACTATGTGGTCGTTATATGGCTGATGCTGGAGCTGAAGTTCTTCGAATTTTGCCGCCTCATTATACGAACCCTGTAGCAATGGAAATGGAAACGATTGGGGGCAAACATAGCGCGTGGCTTAACTTAAAAGACGAAGACAAAAGAAATGTTTTTTTTGATCTAATTAAAGAGGCTGATGTTTTTATCAACTCATACCTCAATATGGAAAGCATGGGAATCACACCAGAGAAATTACACAGTATCAACCCGAGTCTCATTTATGTTGATTTTACGGCTTATGGTACTTCAGGCCCATGGAAGACACATGGTGGTTTTGAACAACATGGACAGTCAGTAACAGGTTTTAGTTCTAATGAAGGTTCTATGGATGAACCCATTAATCCACCAACTTACTTGCTAAACGATGTAATGTGTGCCATAGAAGCATCGATAGGTATTGTAGATACACTTCAAAGAAGAGAAACTGAAGGTGGAGGTTTTCATATCAGAGTTTCTCTCTCACGTAATTGCGATTGGGTGCAAGAATTCGGATTGTTTGATCGTAATGACCTTAACGCATTGCCAAAATCTGTACTGGACAACCCAGGATTAGCGGCAACACTGAGAGATGAGTTTAAGTTACCAACAATAACAACTCCGCATGGGCCTTTGGGTGAAATGACTTTCCTGCCATTACAGATTGATTTTTCTAATTTAAAATTACATCCCACTTGGAGTGGGGAACCTAATGGCGCATCTAAACCAATGTGGGTTAAGTAAACTGAGTTCGGTTTAACCCATAGCTAAAAATCAGCATAAACTACTTATCTTACTTCGGATTAGTTTTGCTAAGGAAAGTGCATGCCCCTAAATTATGTAGAGCATTTAGTCTAAGTAATTTATTGGGGCATTTTCGTGTTTGAAATAGCTACCGTAACAGCTCTTTCAAGTAGCTATTCCGCTTATGGGAGTGGCTAGGCGCTTCGGTGATCTGCCTCATATCATCGCTACTACCAACGATATGGATTTCCCTTTCAGCTCTCGTGATTGCCGTATATAGCCATGCTCTATCTACTATTCTTCCGTTTTTCAGAGCGATGATGATGCATGGAAACTGTGACCCTTGAGCTTTATGTAGGGTGATTGCGTAACCCAATTCCATGCGGTCGAGAACGGACTGTGTTACCTCGACCTTTTCGCCTGTATCTAGCGTCACTTCACCGTAACTATCACCAGAAGGTTTGACACTGGTTAGTGTGCCAAGTGAGCCGTTCTGAATACCTTTGTCGTAATGATTCTGGGTAAATAACACCGCATCATTCATGCGAAGGGGCGAAATGAACTTATCACCATTGATTTCGAACTCAAGGTTTGTGCTATCTGGGTTAACGGCTTGTTGGGTGAGTTTATTGATTTCTGATACGAGTGCCTTGGTTGGAGCCATGACGCGACTATTTTCAGGACTATGTTGGTAAAGCTCACAACAGACTTTGGCAATGTCTGTTTTACTGGTTTCGTGAAAGTGTATTGCTCCCGTACTTAATCGATTAGGCGCCACACCTTGATTGATGAGCTTTGAGTATTCGGTGATACCCGTTGACCCTTCCTGTCTCTTGACAATATCTAACATCGTATTAGCCACCGTTTTTGCTTCAACGATGTCTGCCAATACCTTTCCACACCCGATGGGGGGAAGTTGGTCGGGGTCATCAGTGAATATCAATCGCACAGAGGGGTGAATGTGATTCACAAGACGATACATGGTTGGCAAGTCAATCATGCTTGCCTCATCAATCACCAGTAGGTGATTGGGTTTATCGATACTGGGTTCTACGGGGTCTTCACGCAGCAACTTGGCAATGGTTGAGGTAACAAAACCGATAGACTCATGAAGTCTCATTGCAGCGCGACCGCTGAGCGCAACGGCGTGTATTTCAAATCTAAGTTGATGGTAAGCCCTGAGAGCCGTTCTGAGCACCGTTGTCTTGCCTGTTCCTGCACCGCCCGTAATGCAGCTTACCGAATTATCCAGACATGTTGTGACGGCTTCGATTTGTTTAGGGGTTAATTCGTAGGGAAGCTCCGCAGCCACAGAGCGATATGCAGCATTGGCGTTTTCGTCAAACAGGTCATTTCGCTTAATCAGTGTATTTAGCCGCTTGGCAACGACACTTTCCATCAGAATTTGCGCAGTTGGATAGTAGGCTCCTGTGTCGGGATTTAAAATGTACTGAGCTTTATCATGACCTGATTGTAACGCCTGAGTGACTAGTGCTTTGTCTTTCAGTAGCTCGTTTAGATAAGGGCGCATATTGGCATGAGAGGTATAGGTGTGACCTTTTTCAATCTCCTTACGAATCGCCATTTCCAGAGCAGCGCTGAGCCTTCTTGGGTCATCCTGCGCAACATCGCTCTTAAAATCCGTTACCTTGATAATATCTTCAATGGCACTGAATGAAAGACCAAAGCCCATCAGAGCATAGGGGTTATCCTTAATTACCGCTATGGAGGCTTCACCGTGATGTTTGAGCAGTCGTTGCTGCACACTGGCGAGGATGTTGTGCTCGCTCATCCAGTTGCAATATGCCAGATTTTTATATTTGGCGTACCCCTTAAAGAGCGCTTCCACTGAATCGTCACTCAGAATCGATGTCAGACGCTTTCTAGACTGGGGTATCATTATCGTAGTGTGGCATGGAAGTCTTTACCCAAGAGCTGCCAGAGCGCCCTAGCTTTGCTTTCACCAATGCCCTTGAAGTCATTTTCTTTGGCGATAAAGCGTATCAGTTGTTCGCCAGTTTCGGGCAGCGTGCATTCAATATGCTTGGGTGATTCATACGTGTGCTGCTGCATTACATAATCACCCATCTCCATATTTTCTATCTGGTGAGCGCCTTTGACTGACCAGTGCTGGCCCAGCGTTGGAAGCACAGGGATGCTATCGGGGTCGGCTTTGATCGTGATGTAATACTTCCCACTATTGGTTTTGTAAGAGTCTTTCGCCAATGGTACACCGCTGAATATCACTATCTTGGTCGAGCGATAAGGGATACTAGTCACACGCATTTGGTCTTCATGCAAAGCGCTATTCATCGTGGCATCAACCCCATTTCAGATAAGGTTTCAGATAGCTCACCAAAGCGCTCAAGTCGCTTTTCAAGCTCTTTGACCTTGGCTTTCAATTCAATGTTCTCAGCTTCTAATGACGACACCCGCTTTGAATCGAGAAGCTTTCGATTTGCTGTGTTGTCGTAGGCTTGAGGTTTGCCCTCATTCTTCTTGGCAGTGTCGGTCAATGGTGGCAGGACACCTTTACCACGCAGCTCATCTTCTAAGGCTTTGAGTGCTTTCTTGAGGGCAGGATTTTGGTTTAAAGCCGATTTCCCACAACCAATACCCTTTGCCACTTCAATACGATTAAGTTGGCCTCTGAACACGATTTGTTTAAACTCATCGTCCGTCTGTGTGGCTTTCCAGACCTCAAATGCCTCAAGGTTTTGTTGCGCTTTCTGCTGCCCACTTGCCATTAGTCATCTACCTCACCCAATAGCTTACGAAGCCCTGTGACAAAGCCTCTAGGGAATACTTCGCTGTTGTATTCCATGTCTTTTACCTGACCCGCTTGAGTATATTGCCAGTCGTTCTTTTCCATACATTCATCAGAAATGGCATACACTAAGGCTTTTTTCTCTGATTCGGTGAGTACGCCTGATAGGGATGGCAGCACTTCCACGCTTGGTTCTGCGGTGTTGTCAAACTGACGTACAGGGCGTTTGTCGATGGTAATATTGGCGTGTTGCTTGAGCAAATTAACCTCTTTGCGGTAACGGTTGCGTTCGGCAATGATTTGCCCAAACAAGGCGCGTACCGCAGGGTCTGGGATGCGCTCTAACAGTTTATTATCCGTAGGGATGGATTTAGACCGTGAGGTGTTGGATAGCGGTTTTTTGGTATTGGTGTTGTGCTTTGCCGCCCACGCCTCAATGAGTGTTCGGTAGTGCTTGTTGCGGGTCGCTCGGATGGCTTCATAGGCCAAACCACCATTTTCAGCAGAAATTCGACCAATTTGCGTGATGGAGAAGTCTCTCTGACCTGATTCTGCATAGGCTTTCAGTGTGTCGTTGAGCTTATCGAGATTTTGCTGAGTGCGAGGCACCTTGCCTTCTTTTAAGTCAGCCAGAATGGCATCAATATCGAGTTCCATTAGTCCTCCAATAAGTTCGGTAGTGCGATACTATTTAGGTGAATGGTTTTATCAGTCAGAGCATGAATGCCCTCAGAGAACAGCTTGTTGTCGGTCAGGTACTCACCCGCTTCGATGTAATTAGATACCTTGCGGTAGCCTTCGAGCTTGTCGTCAGGGTCAGCGATTTTCGCCATTTGCCGCAGCATAGCATTGGCGGCAATAAGTTGCTGTTTGTCGTCCATTTCCATGAAAATCGGCTCGAAGCCTTTTTTCATTAGAACACGACTGAGCTTGCGTGAACGCTTTTCAATAGCAGGTGTTTTACGCAGTTCGTCCTGTAAATCAGGGTAGAACTCTGCGTCATCACAAAGCAGTGATAGATGCAGTAACTCTGAATCAGTTTCGATAAATTTCAAGGCATGGCTGACATCTTGCTCAGAGCCAACCGCAATCAGTTTATCTTTGGTGTCATCGTCATTTCTGGCTTCTTCGACTCGGATGATTTTCTGAATCAGCTCAAAACATGCTATCCAGTCTTTTGCGTATTCATCGGCTTCGACTTGTTGTTTTTCATAGCGGCGCTGTAGAGCTTGCAATTCATCGTATTTGATAAACGGCTTACCTTGCTCTTCACTGAAGAACTGCTCATCTTTTAGTTCTTCTAGCCCACTCTCAATTTCAACTGACAAGTTAGCTGCCTGATGCGCTTTATAGCTCAGTTGGTTGAAGTGCGCATTAAGTGTAGGTAAGTATCGTGCTTCGGTAATAAACCAACGACAGCGGATACAGTTTTCAGAGCCATGTGGCACGCTAGCATAAATACGGTTAGCAGCCGCTTTTGCATCATTAATTAACGCACCACCATTCCAGCAGCCACCAAGAGTACTGACTTCATCAGATTTCACAGAGTTACCACCGACCAAGCACAGTCCACAGGAGCGTTCCTCCCAACCAATCGGGTTGCGGCTAACCAGTGCTGCTTGAACGCTATCCTCGCTGTGATACACCATCTTGCACTTAATTTGCTCCATTGCAGCATCTTTGAGGAAGTTGCGTATCGATTGTTTTGACTTTGCATCCAACTCACTATGCGCTTCGTTCATCTTCTCAGCCATCACCGATGGGGTAATCTTGTTGTAGTAGATGGTCATTAACAGGCGTGTATGCCCTGCTAACAACTTAGAAATAACAGGCAGTGGCAATTGCGTGTCCATCGTATATGCTGTGATAAGCGAGACGCGCAAACTGTGTAAAGGAAAGAACGTGGATACCTTAGCCGCTTCTGATGTGCCTTCAGGGTATTCCACTACCAACCTCAATCGCTCACCGCTATCCAACGTATTGCCTTGCTCTGCCAGTTGGTCTTCTAATGTCAGTAGGAGTTGATACCAGAATGTCTTGAGCCTAGTGGCATCTTGAATTGGCTTATGTTTATCCTCACCCTTTGCAGATGCATCACGAAACAAAAAGGTAATTTCACCCATGCTTTCTAGCTGCTTTTTAGACTTTTTAAAACCAATGTGGGCATCCTTTAATGTGGTGCAATCAGTCGGTTGTCTTATGGGGTTGTATTTTTCTTGCCAGTTGCGCAGCTTTTCCAGCCAGTACAATAATTCTTTGTTTTGCCACGGAATGATATAACCACGATCTAGTTCGTCTTTGTTCTGGTCGGCAGTCTTGTTGGTGTTGATGTATAGACCCGTTGAATACAGCCCTGTCATTGCATCGTGAATACGGCGGAAGATGCCTTTTCCGAATGGACGCTTGTCACTGCCGAGTGCGAAGTCATGCCTAGTGTTCGCTACCCATTGACCTTTTTCATAGCGCCATGTATCGGCCTCGCCGCTGTCTAGCATGCGCACCTGATAGGTACGCAATGGTAGGTGCAACTTCATGAAAATTACCATTGCTTTGACAGGTGACCAGATTTGGTGAAGGGTGATTAACTCACCTTTTCGAGTCACTTTTTTGGTGCGCCACACGCAGTCAGGGTCGGTTTGGTCAATCAACTCAGGCTCAACCTCAAACCAATCACCGCCCTGTTTTCCTTGTCCTGTCTGTTGCTGCGCCCATATCCAGTTCTTGAAATGACGATAGTGGTAAGCAGGAAGCAGGGGTTCACCTTGCTTAAGATTTTGCTTGATGACCGCAAGTTCGGTTTTATCAGGTAACGGGCAGAGGATTTGGCGCAAGTTTTGAATATAACGATAAGGCAAAGGGTTGCGGACGGTCTCAGTAGGGTTGTGTGTTTTCTTGACTATTTCAAATGGATTCACGACTAGAGAGGTCTCTCGTCCGTGGTCGTCTACTTCTGAAAATCTATCCTCAATAATGAAGTTTATAAAATCATGGCAGATTTTGACATAATCACAATGTGCTCTGAAATCATTTAATCCGTTATCTTTTATTACTTGAATGTACTCATAACTGTTACAGACATGCCCATTGTGACCATTAAAAAACAATCTTATATCAACAGCATAAGGTGCCTTTTCTTTGATGTATTGTTCAAAAAAACGCTGCAAAGCACGCCTTTTATGGGTTAGCCCACTTTGTTGTGTAGCAATCCACGCCACTGCCAGCTCTTGCCATTGTTGCCATTCCATACCTAGTGTTGTGAGCATCCAAGAGAAGGATAAATCTGATGAGCGCCCGTCCTGTTTTCTACTTTTTTTTGCCATTATTTACTTCTCAATTTTGGATGCCTGCCAGTGAAGTAGCCTTGTGGATCGATGTCGTCAAAGCCATGTTCAACCAGTGCTTTCCAGTCGAGTGCTTTAGCTTTAGATGCAGAGTTTGCCAGTTGTTGTGTGGCTTGGGTTAGTTCTTCAGAGACTTCCTGCTGACTTGAACCAGTATAAGGAAGTTGTGAGTCCAAGTTTTTATGGTGAAGACATCGCTTTCGAATTAGCGGGTCAACCTTTGCTCGCTTGAGGCGTCTACCGTAATTATGTCTATGCCCGTGAGGGTCTAAGCCTTCTGCCTTGTTCGGCTCTAAAGCAAGGCGCTTCAAGCCATTGGCGTAATTATCATGAAAAGCGTTGATGGTGTATGGGTTTCCAATAGCGCTGTGATGAAAAGAAATAAACGCATAAGGGTGATGGCAGTCGATGCTGGCGCGGTACTTTTGATAGTTTTTCCAAAGTGACATAAACACTTTAGCATAGTCAGTTGGAAACCATTGAACCTGTATGTAATTATCTTTGTGGTCAACTACACGACATTTCCAACCGAGGTGAGCCGTGCCTTTCATGTGTCGGCGGGGGATACGTGCGTACTTTTCTTTTAAGTACGTTTCTCTATTCTTATTTTTAGAGCGAACTTCAGGGTCACTTGGAGCTTTACCATCGACTTCATTGTAAATTCGAACGATAGCACTGTCTGGGTTATAGGGATCTTCAAACACATCTGTGACCCAAAGCGTTAAAGCCTCACTTTCGCGTAACCCGCCACCATGCATGAGTAGGAGTATTAGTTTGTCCCTGAGTGCCACTCGTGGGTCACTTGCACCACCAATGCCATTCATATAAAAATCTTTCCAGTGCTTTTCAGGAAAGGCGATAGCATCATCTTCGGTCTTGGTGAGCGGTGTGCGCCCCTTGATGGTTCGCGCCTTGCGGATGGTTTTATTAACGGTCTTATCTTCGATATGACCGAGAAAATCATTTTGGTTTTTTCGATACCATGCGGCATAATTTAATCGCTGTTCATGAGGTGTGGCATCCCGCAAGGGATTCATTGACGCAGAACCTTGTTTGTCTGCCAGCCAATCGGTGAATGCCGTTAGTCGATGAATGTGCTTATTCACGTTACTGGTCGAGCTGGGTATCCAATACAACCCTGATGGGTCAAGCCCATCCTCACCAATCGTTCCTGAATACAACCGCTTAGAAAAGGCCTGGAAAAGCAGCTTAGGGTCGTCAAACAACTCCTTATTAGCTTCCATGTAATCCAGTAACAAGGACACCGCTTGAAGAAAACCATTCATGACGGAATTACTCACACCGTTCGCCTCTAGCTTGAGCAGGTAGTCCGTGACCGTACTTAACTCTCCCTGCTCAGTTAGTAAAATAGGCAGTTGGCTTTTGATGCCCGTATTGTCTTCTACAACCGTTGCTCTGACTTTTACTGATGACAAACCATGCTTTCCTATACATTGAATACACATTATTTACTATATACTTTACATCTTCGCCTTTCAATAAAAAGGCAGAACTCCCTGCCTTTGTACACAATATACACCTTTTATGTCACTGTATATAACTTAGGCGACCTTTTTTAATGGAAGAGGTATTACTCTTGTGGTCGCCAGCTTAAAGCACTGGCTACGGTGCCAAGCGCTAAGGTGTCCATTTCTGATTTAGGCAGATTGGCTAAGGTTTGTAAGGTAATAGCGCCGTTGATTTGTGCTGCGGCTACCTCGATACTACCACGGCTAAAACTATAACCAAGTGGGTTATCGACACTCATCATTAAGCCTTCACCATCGTGGATGGATTCCACGTTAAAATGGGTACTGTCTAAGCGAATGAAGCCAGTTTCTTTTTTAGTTGTCGACAAACTAATAGCTTCCGACTTTCTGGCCATTTGATACTCACCAACCGACTTACCATTTTCGCTGATCTCACAAACATAGGGACCGTTACCACCGAACGAGAAGCTGCCAAGGTCGACGCTGGTACCGCCACCACTGCAAACGAGCGTCCAAGTTTTACCGTTATCCTTGCGGGTCACCTCTGCAACCATCTCTCCTTCTTTGGTATTAATGGTATTGAACCAAGAGCTAGTGGAAGCACTGCGCGAGTATTTACCTTGATACAATCCGGCAAGATCAAAACTGCCCTCAGGACCAAAGCCCCAAAATGTACCATCCGTTTTAAGCATCAGTTTTGGTTGAGCTGCCACGGCATCTGATGTGGTCATATTAACGGTAGAACCACACCCAAAAAGTGCACTAGAAATAAGCAGTGCGCAAATAGACTTCTTCATTATTACATCTCTTTTTTATTATCAAGCGGCGCGGATTGTATAGAGAGAGTTGGGTTCTGCGTGTAAGCATTTGTCTTCTTAAATGCTGAGTCACAAAAAAACTGGCAATAAAAAAGGCAGCGATATCACTGCCTTTGAGGGTTGTGTCTGTTGCTTAGATCATAAAGATGAAGATAACAGACAGTGCGCTGATTAAGCCTGCAAAGAAGTAGCAAGCGATTTTACCTGCTACGCCCGCGTGGATTTTCAGATCGTGCATACCGTGATGCAGGCGGTGCATCGCATGCCACATTGGAAGCGCTAATGTGGCTATGATGAATAGGGCACCAATGATGCTTGTAGCAAAATCTGCGACACGTTCATAACTCATCGCTTCTGGGCTAATAATGCCCATTGGCACTAGAATACCAAGCACAAGTACCGTTACTGGTGTAATCATGGCAAACCAAGTACCACCTGCACCAAATAGTCCCCACCATACTGGTTCGTCAGAGCGTTTTGGGTTTTGATTAATCACGATTCACTCCTTATACAATGATGAGAACGACTAGTGAGATAGCGGCTACCGCTGCCCACTGAGTAAGAACGATGGTTTTCTTTTCGACCAGTTTGCCTTTCAGCTTGATCGGCATAACTTGCGGCATCATGCTAAAGAAAGTTTGAGCATGGAATAGACTGCCTGCGAGTGCCACGATGTTAATCGCGATGACGATAGGGTTTGCCATAAACTCCAGCCAACCTTGCCAAGCCTCAGGGCCTTTCACTAATGCACCCAAACCAAAAGTCAGGAAGATAGTGAATAGAATAAGAGGCAGTACCGTCGCTTCACGCAACATATAGAAGCGATAGAATGGATGGTTTTTCCACCACGTGCGTTTGATTTCACGAACATAAGGTTTTCTGTTACTCATTCTACGCCTCCTGTGGTTTTAGCATTGCAATGACGAAGTCTTTAGAAGACTCCACTTTACCTTGGTTAACCGCTGCAGCTGGGTCAACGTTCTTCGGGCAGACTTCAGAGCAGTAGCCCACAAACGTACAGCCCCAAGCACCGTTTTCGCCGTTGATCATCTTCATACGCTCTGCGGCACCATTGTCACGGCTATCAAGGTTATAGCGATGAGCAAGTGTTAGTGCTGCTGGACCGATGAACTCTGGGTTTAGACCAAACTGAGGGCAGGCCGCGTAGCAGAGGCCGCAGTTAATGCAGCCAGCAAACTGCTTGTACTTCGCCATTTGCTCAGGTGTTTGGATGTTGGTACCATCTTCTGGTTTGCGATCATTACCGATGATGTATGGCTTGATAGCTTCAAGGCGCTCGATGAACGGCGTCATATCGACAATCAGGTCTTTCTCGATAGGGAAGTTAGCCAAAGGCTCAATCTTCAGGCCATTTTGATGGTCACGAAGGAAGCTTTTACAAGCTAACTTAGGCACTCCGTTCACCATGATGCCGCACGAACCACAAATCGCCATACGGCAAGACCAGCGGTAAGACAGATCTTTATCTAGGTGATCTTTGATGTAACCAATCGCATCAAGTACAGACATGGTCTCATCAAACGGAACTTCAAATGTTTGGAAGTAAGGTTCTGAGTCCTTTTCTGGGTCATAACGCAGGATCTCAACTTTCTGAATACGATTAGCTGACATTATGCTTGCTCCTCCGCACTGTTATCTTGAGATGCTTTCGCTTCTGCCGCGGCAGCTTTTTCTGCTGCTTCACCGTATAAGCGCGCTTTAGGTTGAGACTTAGTGATCTTCACATCGCTGTAATCGATGCTTGGCGCGTTATCCTCTTGGAAGAACGCCAGAGAGTGCTTAAGGAAGTTCACATCATCACGCTCAGTACAACCATCATCTAAACGTTGGTGTGCGCCACGTGACTCTTTACGCAGGATAGCGGAGTGAACCATAGCTTCTGCAACTTCAAGTCCATAACCCACTTCAATGGCATAAAGAAGGTCAGTGTTGAACACCTTACCTTTGTCTTTGATGCTGATTTTCTTATAACGCTGTTTGAGCTCAGCAATCTTATCAAGCGTGGCTTGCATTAGATCTTCTTGACGGTAAATACCGCAACCCGCTTCCATGGTGTGACCCATTTCAGTACGGATTTCAGCCCAGTTTTCATCGCCTTCTTGGTTCATTAGTGCAGCAATACGAGCTTCAACAGCTTCAACTTGTTGTGCGATAGCAGCGTCATCCCAGCCTTTAAACGCTTTGGCACGCTCTACAGCTTGTTCACCTGCAACACGGCCAAATACCACGAATTCAGCTAGAGAGTTAGAGCCTAGGCGGTTAGCACCGTGCAGACCAACAGAAGCACATTCGCCCACAGCAAATAGGCCTTGAATACGTGTTTCACATTGACCATTGGTTTCAATACCACCCATGGTGTAGTGAACGGTAGGACGGATTGGAATAGGCTCTTTCGCTGGGTCAACGTTCACGTAAGCTTTTGCAAGCTCACAGATAAACGGTAGACGCTCCTGTAGATACTCTTCACCAAGGTGGCGAAGATCTAGATGCACAACATCACCAAGTGGATGCTTGATCGTGTTGCCTTTTTGCTGTTCGTGCCAGAACGCTTGTGACACTTTGTCACGAGGACCCAGTTCCATATATTTGTTCTTTGGCTGGCCAACTGGTGTCTCAGGACCCATGCCGTAATCTTGTAGGTAGCGGTAACCATTCTTGTTGACGATGATACCACCTTCACCACGACAGCCTTCTGTCATCAGGATACCTGTACCAGGAAGACCGGTTGGGTGATATTGAACAAACTCCATGTCACGTAGTGGTACACCATGACGATAGGCCATCGCCATGCCGTCACCTGTTACGATACCGCCATTGGTATTACAGTGATAAACACGGCCAGCGCCACCTGTTGCAAGCACAACAGACTTGGCTTTAATGGTAACCAGTTCACCTTCAGACATATGAATAGCAATCAGACCTTGAACCTCGCCTTCAACGACAAGTAGGTCAACCACAAAGTATTCATCAAATCGTTTGATTTGCTCATACTTCATCGAAGTCTGGAACAGAGTGTGTAGCATATGGAAGCCGGTTTTATCAGCGGCAAACCATGTACGTTCAACCTTCATACCACCGAAACGACGAACGTTAACTTCGCCATTTTCCTTACGGCTCCATGGGCAACCCCATTGTTCCATTTGGATCATTTCACGTGTGGCATTTTCTACGAAATATTCGACAACATCCTGTTCACAAAGCCAGTCACCACCACCAACAGTATCGTTGAAGTGGTTATCTAGGCTATCTTCATCCTTGATTACAGCTGCAGAACCACCTTCCGCGGCCACAGTATGTGAACGCATTGGGTAGACTTTAGAAATCAGAGCAACTTCCATTTCTGGGTTTGCTTCTGCTGCTGCAATGGCAGTACGAAGACCGGCGCCGCCTGCGCCGATGACTGCGATATCTGTGGTAATTGTTTTCACAGTTATCCTCCAGTGTGTGAGAGCGAGTTAGCTCGCGAGTTATAATTAAATGCTTAAGTAAGCTTTTATAGAGTAAGGTTTTATATTAGATAAGCTGTATGGCAAAAAAATTGATTGAGTTAGGTTTTTGCTCCGGAAATGCAAAGAGAAGCATAGTATTTATATGATGTGTGATTAAAATCACGCGTTATTGAGTAGAAATCTCCACAATCGTATAATTATCAATAAACAGAGCTAATGAGTTTAATTATGATTTGCAATGAGTGGCAGCCTACAGCATCTGTGGCTTTGCTGAAAAAAAGAGCGCAAATAATCCATTCAATACGAGACTTTTTCCTATCAAGGAATGTAATGGAAGTGGATACGCCTGCTATGAGTCATGCGACCGTGACAGATATCCATTTACATACGTTCCAAACGGAGTTTGTTGGGCCGGGTTATGCGGATGGTCGTAAGCTGTATTTTATGACTAGTCCTGAGTTTCATATGAAGCGTTTGTTGGCGGCGGGCAGTGGCTCTATTTATCAAATCAATAAAGCATTCCGCAATGAAGAAAGCGGTCGCTACCACAACCCTGAGTTCACCATGCTTGAGTGGTATCGCGAAGGCTTTGACCACCACCAGTTAATGGATGAAATGGATGAACTGTTAAGGATGGTGTTGGCGTGTGATGGCGCTGAGCGAATGACATATCAACAGGCGTTTATGACCCACTTAGGAGTGTGTCCGCTAGTAGCGAGTATGCCAGAACTCCGAACGGCGGCTGGAAGCTTAGGGCTAAGTGATATTGCGGATAAAGAACAAGATCGAGATACGCTATTGCAATTGCTTTTTAGCATGGGAGTCGAAACCAAGATCGGCCAAGACGTTCCTGCGTTCGTGTATGACTTTCCTGCCTCACAAGCTGCTCTGGCTAAGGTCAATCCAAACGATGAGCGTGTTGCGGATAGATTTGAAGTCTATTTTAAGGGCATAGAGCTAGCGAATGGTTTTCATGAGCTAGACAACCCAAACGAACAATTAGCTCGCTTTGAAGAGGATAATCGTAAGCGTCAGCAAATGGGACTTCCTCAGCAGCCAATTGATTACCATTTAATAGATGCACTAAAGTCAGGCATTCCTGCATGTGCTGGCGTTGCTTTAGGTATTGACCGCCTCATTATGTTAGCACTTGGTGCAAAACATATTGATGAAGTGGTTGCGTTTCCGTTCCCGCGCGCTTAACTGACCAATATGCTGGTGCCCGCGACAGCTAATAGGGCACCTAACCAAGCATATTTATTGGGGCGCTGCTTGGTGTACAACCAAAGTAGTGGCAGCACCATAATCGGCGTGGTCGAAGAAAGCAAAGCGACCATCCCCACATTTCCGGTTTGCAATGCAAACAGAATCAGCGTCATGCCTACCGCCATCGCTAAGAAACCGTTAAGTGCCGTAATACCAAATATCGACCAAGTAATAGGGTTAATGCTCTTAGCGTGTCGAGCCCCGGTAAATAGAAACAAGCTATGGGCGATAAAAGCGGTGATCATACGTATGGCAGAGGCAGCGACAGGGTCCACTGAAGTTTGCATCACGGGCTTGGCAATAATTCCACCAAGAGCCTGACACAAGGCTGCGGTGATACCAAGTCCTACACCAAACCACACATTACCTTTGATGGTTTCGAGTTCGCTGGCTTTATGGTTACTCTTCCCACGTCGCCCAAAGAAAATAGCCGTAGCAACCCCGGAGAAAACTAAAGCGGAGCCGACCAATTCTAACGATGTCATGGTTTCTGCAAATAAGAAGTAACCTAATACCGCCGAGAACACGGCGTGGCAGGAAAATAGTAGCCCTGCTTGTCTCGGCCCCATACGGTTTAGGCAGGCGAACAGGGCGGTATCACCTATAAAGATACCAATAAGCCCAGAGAGCATCATCGGTGTAATATGACTGGCTTCTACGCTTGACCAGCCACCAGTAATGGCAGCCATCGTGGAGAGTATGATTGCGGTACAACCCATGCGCCAGCGACTATAGGAAAAGGATCCTAGATGCTTGGCCGGGGTGACGGAAATAATGCTAGATACCGCCCATAAAAAAGCGGCGATCAACGCCAGCCATTCAAATCCCATTGTTATCCCTAACGTGTATTATCCCTGTTAATTCATTAGGTTTTACTATGGCACGGTGAAAACTGCAATGAAATCCTCTTACTTGTAAGCAAGAGGATCT
The DNA here is from genome assembly GCF_021568915.1 of Vibrio sp. McD22-P3. Classification (NCBI taxonomy): domain Bacteria; kingdom Pseudomonadati; phylum Pseudomonadota; class Gammaproteobacteria; order Vibrionales; family Vibrionaceae; genus Vibrio; species Vibrio sp. McD22-P3. The sequence continues at coordinate 4,645 of NZ_JAKGTN010000028.1, read as the reverse complement.
CATTCACCTATGATCAGGTGAGGATGAGCGTTGCTGCATAGACTATGAGCAGGCCGATTACACCAATGATAAGACCGGTTTTTGCCATGTCTTTACTTTCTATAAGCCCGGTTGAGTACGCCAAGGAGTTTGGTGGTGTGGACACTGGCAAAATCATACCGAGGGATGCTGAGAATGCGACCACCACGAGCAACCCTTGTAAACCGCCAATGCTGGCTAAGCTTTCCATTGATGCACCGATTGCCGCCGCGATAGGCATTAACAGGTTTGCGGTTGCGGTATTGGACATAAAGTTAGCCATTAACCAACAGACAATCGACAGCGTAATCACGACAGCAAATGGAGAGAGGGACTCGTAATCAATGGCATGCGCTAATGCTGCGGCCAGTCCGGTTTTATCCAAACCAATCCCAATGGCGATACCACCCGCGACTAACCAAAGTACGTCCCAGTTAATGAGCTTCAGTTCATCTTTACCCATGATGCCTGTTAGCGTAAATACAGCAAGTGGAATGATAGAAACTACATAGGTATTCATGCCATGAAGCTTGGTGGTCATCCATAGTAGTATCGTTGTGGCAAAGGTGACATAGACAACCATAGCCCGCCAGTTTCTCTGGAAAGCGCCTTCCAGTTTGAGCACCATTTTGTCTTCAGAAGATGGAAACAGTTTCTGTAGTAGGAACCAAGCTAATGTGAGCTGAACGATGACAAACGGTAGTCCCATCATCATCCATTGCAAGAAATCAATCGTGTTTTCACCAGTAAGATATTGCAGCGCGATAGCGTTTGGTGGTGTTCCGATCGGAGTGGCAATCCCCCCGGTGTTGGCGGCTATCGGAATACAAAGCACTAAAGCTTTGATACCCAAGTCACCTTTGGGTGCTGAGGCTACGATAGGACCGAGAAGGGCTAACATCATGACTGTTGTTGCGGTATTAGACATAAACATTGAGAACACAGCCGTAATCAACATTAACCCCAGCATAATGAACTTAGGCTGCTGTCCAAAAGGTTTAAGTAGTACGCGAGCTAGGTTGTTATCAAGTTCGTATTTTGAAGCGGCGATCGCAAGCGCGAAGCCGCCCATAAACAGAATAATAATAGGTGATGAGAAGGCACTGAAAATATCGGTGTAAGCCATCAGTTCACCAAGTTCATGACCTGCTGGTGGCGTGCGGAATAAGTGAAGTCCTTTGTCAGAAATCATGATCAACTCAAGCGCAATGATCAAAATTGAGGTGGCAAAGACTGGTACTGGCTCGAGTACCCATAGCAAAGCGGCAAGTAAAAAGATGGCTAATAATCGGTGCTGAATCAGCGTGAGGTCATCAATCGGAATCCAATCAATAGGCATCATCAGGACGCCTAACGGCACTAAAAAGCAGATGAATAGCTTTATGAGTGTCCCAGTATGTATCTTCGGCATAGGGGCGGTCACCATGGTGGATATTTAAACTGCACCTAGGTTAAAAGATATTCTACTTGGGGTCTTAGACTGGTATTAAAGTTTTGAAAAGTCGAGGGAAGATTCGTAAGGTGTTTTGCTTTGCGTCAAAATCTGAATGGCTATTTATCACGGGATTTTAAAGTGAAGTGTCGTTATATCATCTAAACAAAAAACGGTGCCTAGGCACCGTTTAAGTTTGTTATTCGTCGTCTTGTAACACACTTTCCGTTTGGTTTTGCTGATGAGCGTATGGGGTGCCCATAACCGTTGGCGCGTTATTCTGCATGCTGTCATCAAAGCGAATGCTGTCTTTAGCAAATAAGTTGATGACCGTTGAACCCAGTTTGAAGCGACCCATCTCCTCGCCTTTCTTCAGTACGACTGACTTATCACCTTCTGCAGGGTAGTCCCAGGTGTAAACAGTATTACCGCGAGGTGGTGTTACTGTGCCAGCCCAGATAAGCTCAATACTGCCCACGATTGTTGCCCCAACCAGTACTTGAGCCATTGGTCCAAACTCAGTATCGAAAATACACACAACGCGCTCATTTCGGGCGAATAGGTTTGGTACATTTTCGGCTGTCAATGGGTTTACAGAGAACAGATCGCCTGGAACATAAATCATCTGACGCAAGGTGCCATCGCATGGCATGTGCACTCGATGGTAGTCTCTAGGCGATAGATAGAGAGTCGCAAATTCGCCTTCAGCAAATTCAGCCGCTAAATCAGCACTGCCACCAAGTAGCTCCTGCGCGGTATAGTCGTGGTTCTTCGCTTGGATGAGCTTACCATCTGTGATTGGCCCAAATTGGCTCACGCATGCGTCTGCAGGATGGGAAATCACCGTTTCACCTTCAGCAATTGGACGCATTCCTGGTTTCAGCTCACGCACAAAAAACTCATTGAAGGTTTTAAAGTGAGCCGGATCTGCGTGCAAAGCTTCGTCCATATTGACGTTATATTGCTTGATAAACCAACGAATGATCGCTGTTGTTAGACCGCCTGCTTTTGCTGATGCCAGTTTACCTACCAAACGGGTCAAGCCGTGCTGAGGTATCCAGTATTGCAGTCCAACTTTAATCTTATCCATTGTTTACTATTCCAACATTAATTGAGTGTTATTAATTCAGGGCGCGAGATACTAATGTAATTCGCCCTAAATGTCAGCAATTTGTGAATGATACACGGTCAGAGTGTTAATCTCGCCCATGTTCTAGGGTTATCACAAATCGGCTTTTTTGTTTCTTGAATATTGTCGGTTCGCTTTGCCTTCGCTCATACTATCGATAATTCGATGGTAGTTATCAAAGCGTACTTGGTCGATTTTACCTTCTTCTACCGCTTCGCGAAGAATGCAACCAGGATCATCGAGGTGTTTACAGTCCCTAAACTTACAACCACCTAGATAGGGCTTGAACTCAACAAATGCTTCGGTGACTTCATTTGGTTCCAAGTGCCACAAGCCAAACTCACGTACCCCTGGAGAGTCGATAAGATCGCCGCCTGATGGGAAATGGTATAATCTTGCTGCTGTCGTGGTGTGTTGGCCTAAACCAGAGTTAGTGGAAACTTCACCTTCCTCTACATCGAGTTCTGGCATTAGGGCGTTAACCAAGCTTGATTTGCCGACACCAGATTGACCAACAAAAATATTGATCTTGTCTTTTAGGTGGGCCTCGAGCTCTTCGATGCCTTCGCCACTCTCCTTACTGACCAACAGTACTTTGTAACCGATGTTCTTGTAGACATCTAAAAGTTGGTAAAACGTCTCGCGATCTTGCTCTGGAAGTAGGTCTATTTTATTTAGAACCACAAGTGGCGCGATTTCTAATGTTTCAGAGGCAATCAAATAGCGATCAATGATGTTTAAAGACAACTCTGGCACTACAGCAGAGACGATCACCATTTGGTCAACGTTTGCTGCTACGGGTTTGAGACCGTCGTAGTAGTCAGGTCTAGTTAGCATTGAGGTTCGTGGCTCTACAGCTTCTACAACGCCAGAAATACCATGCATAGATTCGAGGCCAACTCGCCATTTAACGCGATCGCCAGACACCAAAGATTCAATGCCGCGCCTTAAGTTACAGCGGTGAATTTCTTTAGTTTCGAGATCTTCAATATCGGCATGTTGCCCAAAACGCGTGATAACAAGCCCCTGCTTGACTGCACCAAGCATGGTTTCATCCCACTGGACCGTTTCTTCCTTTGCCAGTTTTTTCTTTTGGTTGCTGCGTACACGACGCACCTGACCTTTGGTTAGTTTTTTCTTTTTCGCCACGATATTTCAATGATGCAATTTGCATCAAACCATTTGGGTTACTGAATTTAATTTCGGTATAGTACCTCTTTTAGCAGAAAACAAATAGACGAGGGCATTATGTCTTTCAGTGATGACAACTTGATCTGGGTTGATTTGGAGATGACAGGACTGGATCCTGAGCAACACAAAATTATCGAAATCGCCAGTATAGTGACGGACAGCGAGTTAAACATTCTTGCTGAAGGCCCAGTAATTGCCATTCACCAATCGGATGAAGAGTTGGCCAAAATGGATGATTGGTGCACTAATACCCATACTGCAAGTGGGCTGGTGGCTCGCGTTAAAGACAGTGAGTATGATGAAGCGGAAGCCATTAAACAAACCATCACGTTTTTAGAGCAATGGGTACCAAAAGGAAAATCACCGATTTGTGGCAATAGTATTGGTCAAGACCGACGTTTTCTCTACAAACATATGCCGGAACTTGAAGAGTATTTCCATTACCGATACGTGGATGTCAGTACGTTAAAAGAATTGACTCGTCGTTGGAAACCGGAAGTCCTTGATGGTTTTTCTAAACAAGGAACCCATCTAGCGTTGGATGACATTCGTGAGTCTATTGCTGAACTCAAATATTATCGTGAGACTATTTTTACTATCTGATCTTCGAATATTTGTTAAAAAGATAAGTTTAGGGCTGTAGCTGGCGGAAAAATAACGTATTTTTGTGTGCTTTTTCATCAAACGAAAAAAAAGTTGGTTTTTTTGCTGATAAGGACTTGCATCACAAAAAAATGCTCTTATAATTCGCAGCCCTGAACGACGAAAGACGTTCAATGCGACACTAGCTCAGTTGGTAGAGCGCAACCTTGCCAAGGTTGAGGTCACGAGTTCGAACCTCGTGTGTCGCTCCAGTTTGAAAGTTCTCACGGTAC
>NZ_JAKGTN010000027.1:0-75634 GCF_021568915.1 Vibrio sp. McD22-P3 | reverse complement strand
TCTTGAATACACGGTAGTCGTGGAAGATGAACATGGTGCTAGTGTTGAGCAGACGATTCGAATTGTTGTCAAAGGCAGCAATGATGCACCAGTAATTGACGAAGACGAAAGCGACCTTACGGGTGCAGTTACTGAGTCTGGTGGCATCAATGTAGGGTCACCTGAAGCAACGGGGACCATAGTGGCTAATGATGTAGATACTGGGCACGACCTCACTTTCTCAGTTGCTGATGGTACCTCACAGTACGGTCAGTTCGTTATCACTGACCCAAAAACGGGGGAGTGGAAATTTGTTTTAGATAACGAATCAGACGCCGTTCAGAAGCTAGCTCAAGGTGAGACATTGCCAATTACCTTTGACGTCATCGTTGAAGATGAGTGGGGAGCAACTGACACTGAAGTGGTAACAATTACTATCAACGGTACCAATGATAGACCTGACTCCGAAGACTTCTCAATTACACTCTCCGGAGATGATGCGATTCCAGTTATTTTTGATACTGGAGAAGGTTCTATTGAGGGTGATGGAACCGACCATATCTCCGACTATGAAGATGATCGTAGTACCACGGATGGAAAGTCACTGTCAGTTGTAATCACTGAGCTGCCTTTAGGCGGTACACTTCTCTACACTGAAAACGGTGAAACTCGAGCGATTGTTGAAGCTGACCTCCATGTCGAAGGAGGGGCTAACGGCACACCGTTTAATCCAGATAATATTTCCTATCTACCTGATGAAAGTGCTCAAGGCTTTGTTTTAGGTGTTAAAGATTCGCAAGGGTTGGACAGCGAAGCCAGTTCGCAAACCGATTTCTTAAACTGGGGGTCTCCCGGTAATAATCCTGGAGAGCGCATTTTAACTTTGGGTGATGACTCGATCAGGATTACCTCAATTGGTGGGGATCTCACTCAGTACCGGGGAGACGCTAACCACGTTGGATTTGGTCTTGGTGTCGGTGGTGGACAAGGCATCAATGAGGGAGAGACTATTTCGATTGATTTCTCCGAGAGACCAGCCACTTCAGTGACATTAGGGCTAGATGGTCTAGGTGGCTATTTTGATGAAAATCTCAACAATGCCAACGAGTCATCAGTACTAGTTACCGTTACCTTAAGCGATGGTTCAACGAGAGTTCTAGATCCGATTCAAAAGACGACGTCTGGTAATAGCGATCTTGATTTAGACATTACGATATCAATCGATGATCTTTCTGGCGCTGAAGGGTTACAAATATATGGTGTCACGGTTGGAACTGAAGGTAATGGAAACTGGGAACTAAGATACCTAGAGACGAGTTTAGAAGACTCCTTTGATTATAAAGCACTTGATTCTGATGGCGCATATAGTGATGAATCAACAGTGACTATCGATGACCAACGTACCAACCTAGCACCAGATGCGATTGATGATCCAGAGTCTTATAGCCTTGTTCAAGGTGATATGGGAGCGGGCGATCAAGGTTGGGATATGGTTGACAGCATTCAGGCGAAATATGATGGCCAAACTGTTAACTACAATATCGACGGTACTGACCGTATTGGTATTCCTGATGGCACTACCAACGGTGGCCCTGAATCTCAAATTCAATATAACCGAAATGAAGAAGAGTCTGAGCAGCTCATTATTACGCTCAAAGAGCCAGCTGTAGATGGGGCTTTTTCTGTAACCAACTTGTTCGCCAATGAGGGCGGGGCAGGCAGTCATGAACAAGGTAAGTGGAGTGCTTATTTGGGCGATACTCTGGTTGCCAGTGATTATTTCCATAATGAGTCAGGTAATAAAGGCACGTTTGATATTGAAACGGGCGGTTTTGCCTACGACAAATTGGTATTTGAGTCTGTTGATTTTACAGGTGGCCCTGCACGTGGCACTGACTCTTCTGATTATTTCCTTCAGGGCATTGAAGTGGTCGGTGCGGGCGCTTATGTCTTCGACCATGATGAACCTGTCGTCATTCCGCTTTCAGAGCTTTTATCTAACGACGATGCCGTGGATGGTGATGATATTCGTATCACTTACGTGTTCGGTGAGACGCAAGGTGATGCGCGTATTGAAGGTGGTAATGTCATTTTCGATTTGCCTGAAGGCTTTGCGGGTCGCACTGAGTTCCAGTACCAAATTACCGACGATAAAGGTGGCTTTGACACTGCAACAGTGAATGTTCTGGTCAACCCTGGACCGATTTCAGTCAGCGGGTTTGAGATAGGTACGGCTAGTGTTGAAGAAGGGGAGAGCTTCTCCTATAACGTGACTCTGGACGGTTCTACCAATGTGAAGACTTTCTTTTACATTGAGTTTGGCGCTAATGGCGATGAGGCTTCAGCTAATGATGTTGACCCATCGACTATGACCTTCAGTAATGGGGTCACTTACAACGAGGTGACTGGAGAGCTTGAAGTTCCTGCTAACATTTCTGACTTTACGATTACGTTGCCGACAATCGATGATAATCGTTATGAGGGTGACGAAGGCTTTACTCTGGTAGTCGACGGCCAAACCGTGACTGGAGATATTCAAGATAACGATCCAATCACACTCTCATTGAGTGGTGGTGGGGAAGTGAGCGAAGATGCGGGAAGTGTTCCGTTCACTCTGTCTTTAAGTAATCCTTCTGATGTTGACCTCACGGTAGCGCTCGATCGACTCGATGTTGATACCGATGATGATGACTTTACTACTACGACGGCGAGCTATAACGATGGGACGACCAATGTTCCACTACAGATTGTTAATGGCCAGATTACCATTCCAGCTGGTGTTACATCCGTTAATATCCAAGTAGGTATCCAAGATAACGATGTCTATGAGCAAGATGAGAACTTTACGTTAAAAGTGACTGAGCCAGCTGGTCTGACAGTTAACGGTAACGTAGGCGTATCTGCTGGTGCCACTATTTCTGATGATGGGCAACTAGGCGGGCAGTCTGGTGGTGATAATGATAATTTAGCCCCTACCATTGACTTAAATGGCGAAGATTACGAGATTGTTTTTGAGAGTGAAAGAGCGGGTTACTCTAATGTGTTTGGTTATTTTTACACCGACTCACAAGGTAATCCAACCGACCCTGTAGTGTTAATACATGATACTAATGCGGGACTTGCCAATGATCAGTTACTAGCTGAACTGGATTCTAAGGAAGGGCTGGAGTTTTTCCTTATTGCTAATGGTGCAAATCAAACCCCAGATGATGCAGTACTGAGTTTCAATGCTCAAGGCGACTTGCTGGTAAACGGCCAGATACCAAGTAAGCCTGTCTACTTATCAACAGAAGATAGTGTTCAGTATCAATTTACGGTTTCTGGAGTTGATGACGGTGCACTGGAAATCCGTGTTGAAGATATCGCGTACGATGAGAGTGATAAAGACTTTAATGATCTAGTCGTCACCCTGCGTCCGACTAATGCAAGTGATGGTACGGGTTACACTACAACCTTTAGTGAAGGTGATGATCCTGTTGTCATTGTTGACCAAGACGTCACTGTCACAGATGATATCGATGTGATAACTAGAGCTGAAATTACCCTTACCAACGCTCAGTCTGGTGACTCAATTGCACTCGCAGCTGCGGCGGTACTTGCTTCAGGTTTGACAATCACTCATGCATTAGGCTCCGATACTATTGTGATAAGTGGCACGGGCAGTGCTTCAGATTATGAGGCTGCACTGAAGTGGGTTGAGTTTAGTAATGATAGTGAAGATCCAAGTGCGATTCCGAGACAGATAGAAATCAAGGTGTTCGATGACCAAAATATCGAATCAAACACGGCAATTTCAACGATTAATGTCGTTCCTATCAATGACGGACCAGAATCAGAAAGCTTTAGTTTCAGTATCACTGATAATGATGTTACAGCCGTCGTATTTGATACTACGAGAGCTGCCGTTGATGGTGTAGATTCTGGAGACGGCGATGACCATATTTCGGATATTGAAGATGACTTAAATTCTGAACAGGTTCTAGTTGCGATCACCGAGCTTCCTATTGGTGGTACGCTCTATCATGATGGTGAGGAAATCACTCAGACAAATGTTGCCAATGGTGATACGTTTGATCCAACTAAGATAACCTATGAGCCTGACTCTGATGCTCAAGGCTTCATTCTTGGTACTAAAGTGGTGCCAACATCGAGTGATATGGAAAGCACTCAAGAAGAGTTTTACAACTGGGGTACTGCAGTCGATGGTAAGAATAGAGTATTAGAGCTCTCTAACACTGACGGCAGCACAGACAATATCACCATTATCAGTAACAAAGGTAATCTCACTCAGTATCGAGGGGATGTCCAAGATAATCATGTTGGTCATGGCTTAGGTATTGGTGGTGGCCAAGGTATTAACGAGGGGGAATGGCTATCGATCAACTTTGAAGATCGTCCTGCCACACACGTTAACCTTGGCTTGGATGGCATGGGAGGCTATTTCTATAGCGACTTAGGTGGCCGAAACGAATCTGCTGTGACGATTAAGGTCACACTCAGCAATGGCGATACCGTCGATTACACACCTGATGTACAAAAAGATACGTCAGGAAATGACGTCTTATTCCATGAACTGAGCTTCTCTGTTGATGATTTAGGTGATTTTGAAGGACGGGTGCTTATTGAGGGAGTGAGTGTTGGTACTGATGGTCGAGGTAATTGGGAGCTACGCTATCTAGAAACCGCACTGAACGACAGCTTTAAATACAAAGCGGTTGACTCTGATGAAGGTGAAAGCACTGAATCTGTTGTTACTATTGTTGATGAGCGTGAAAACAATATGCCACCAACGCTCGATCTTGACTTAAGTGCTGACGGTACAAGCTTCGATACGAATTACCAAGAGGGTGATAGCGCTATTGATGTTGTCGATAGTGACATCACCATTTTTGATGAGAAAAATGTCATTCATGAGGCAGAAATTGTCTTAACCAATCCAAAAGCGGATGACAATTTTGGGATTGATGGTGCGACTAACCCACTGCTTAGCGGCATTAGTTATACGACAGAACTACTCGATTCGGGTGCAATTAAAATCACTCTGAGCGGAGAAGCGACACCTGCTGATTATGAAGCTGCTATTCAGCTAATTGAATTCTCCAACTCCTCACAATCTCCGGATGATGAGGACAGAATCATTGAAATCACGATCTTTGATGATGCAATGCAACCATCAAATACCGCAGTTTCAACTATTAACTTTACTGCGATCGCTGATCTAGTTGTTGCCGCCGCGATTGGTGACGAAGACAACAAGATTGCGTTGGATATACAGTTGCCAGCGAACAGTGATGCGACTTCAGTAGTCATTAGCGATATACCTGACGGCGCTACATTATACTCGGATGATTCCACGTTATCAGTGACCAATAACAGCGCAACTGTGTTGCCATCACAGCTAGCAGGCTTATTTATCAAGCCTCCGCTAGATAGTGATGTAGATTTCACCTTGTCGGTGTCGGGACGTGATAGTCAAGACAATGTAGTAGAGGCTCATAGCTTAACCGTTACCGTTAAACCTGTTACAGATGAGCCAACACTTACAATCACGGGTGAGCAATTAATCTCATCTATTGATTTTGAAAACGTTAATCTTGGCAGCAGTTCTTGGCGTGGAAATGTGAGTGATAACGAGCTAAATCAGGACGGTTCACGAGGTGTTTGGGGGACAAATAACACCGGTAATGTTAGTGAAGTAGGTAACGAAAATGTTTATCTAGGAGGAAGTTCGGATAATCAGTTGTTTGAAATTGAAGGGCGACGTAACAACGATGACTCTCTGTACACTGAATTTGTGGGTGAAGCGGGTAAGTTCTATGAACTAAATTTTGATGTCGCGGCTAGAGCACTTAATAGTTCTCCTTTGAAAGTCTCTCTGGTAGACGTGAATGATTCATCTAATGTTGTAGAGATATATGAGTTTAATGATGCGGTTAATCGTAACTGGAATAATGTTCAAGAGTTTTTCCAAGTACCGTCAAACGGTACATATCGAGTATTGTTTGAATCAAGTCAAGCGGACAGCTATGGCGCTCTTTTAGATAATATTACGCTCTCTACTAGAAGTAATGTAGGGTACGAAGATACCTTTATTGATGTTAGTGATATTAAGTCTGTCAATCTAAATGATACTGATGGTTCAGAAGTCCTAACTCTACTTATACAAGGACTACCAACGGGAGCAATAGTTTCCAATGGTACTCTGACATCAATTGCCGATGCCGCTGGAGAGGTTGATATTTCTGGCTGGGATGACCTAAATGATCTCCAGATCAAGGTATTTGATACGGGAACTTATACCATCACAATCAAAGCGACGGCATCCGAGCAGGATGGTACTTACTCACCGATAGATAAAATAGCGTCGCAGACTTTTGACATTATTGCTCTGACAAATCCAGAGGCATCGCTTCTAAGTATTAATACTCCACCTGAAGTTACAGACTTCGAGTTTTTTGCTCCGGATGACACCATTCCACTCAACTTTGAAGATTTCGCAACCGATAGTGGAGATGATGCGATTGATTCTAAAGATACGTTGGTTGAAATAGTGGATGAACCAGAATATGGGCAGCTATATTTCCTCAGTGGTTCTGGTGAACGTTTTGACTTAGATGTAGGAGATGCAGTAGAAGATGGTACTGATATTTTCTATGACTTAGAGGTTGGTTTTGATGCTATTGCCCTTGGGTACAACCATGAAGGGGAGGAGCCATTTGGAAACGGTATCGAAGTAACCGGAGGAACGTATTCCGGTGATAAGCCACATATTGGTGCTCAGGTCGAAGATATCGCATTCGATGACCAAGCTGGTTTTTACACCAAGAGTGACCAATATGGTGGTAACAGAGGGACGGAAGCGAAACAAAATGAGTTTATGTCTGTTAAATTTACTGCTGGCTTGATGACGAGAGCATTAGTTGGAGTCGGAGGTCTTACAGCACCATTTAGTGCTGCTGCGAATAGTAACGCACAGATTTTCGTCTACCTCTATGCTGGTGGTGTTTTGCTTGATGAGACTCCAATAGTAATGAATAACGATGCCATTGCAGAGCAGCAAGCCGTTATTGAGGTGCTATCAGAGATACCATTTGATGAAATGCGTATTATGCCATTTAGTGCTGATGACAGTGACGTAGGTTTTGTTTTACAAAGCGTGAAAGTTACTGATGGTGAAGTGGCAGACCAATTCGATTATCGAGCTGTAGATTCTGATGGCCTTTCAAGTGATGAGACTGCGACGGTTAACGTCAATATCATGCCAAATGGTAATGTGGACGAGTCTGAAGAAGTCGATTATGCAGTCCAGGGAGGCAGTGGCGTCACAGTTATCCATGGTACGGATGGTGACGATGTTCTATCCGGTGGACTTGGTAATGATGTATTAACTGGTGGTCTTGGAGATGACACCTTCAAATGGAGCGAAGGTGACTTAGACGGCAGTCATGATGTGATTACTGATTTCTCTCAAGTGGAAGGAAACCGCGACGTTATCGACTTGTCAGAGGTATTTGAAGATAGTAATACATCATTAGAAGCTCTGTTAGATAATGTCGCCGTCGGCGGAGACAAGATTACACTCACTGAAAACGATGATAATACGAGCACCTTGGTTAATGTCACCAAGGGCGATAAGAGTGTCACCATTGAACTTGAGGGTGTAACTGGATTGTCTGAATTGGATGTTCAACAGTTGAGCAATATCATCATTATTCATGACACTTAATCTAAGTGCATAGCGATACAAAGGCCGCAGCTTGATCGCTGCGGCCTTTGTGTTTCTGTTGTGTCGTCTGAAATGAGTTTACACATTGAGGACGAGGAGACATAGTTTGGTTTTAACTTGCAGCGCGAACTTTACCTTGTCTCAAATCACTCAACACCTGCACCTTAGGACCATCAGCAATAATTGCCCCTTTCTCCATGACGATGACTCTGTCTACTACATCGAGCATCGATGTTTTATGAGTAATTAAAATCAGCGTCTCGGATTCCTTAAGCTGTTTTAACTGTGTCTTGATATGCAGTTCGGAACGGTTATCCATTGAACTTGTCGGTTCATCCATAATTAAAATAGGTGGACGCGCTAAAAATGCTCGTGCAATAGCAACGGCTTGACGTTGACCACCGGATAACAGCAGACCACCTTCACCAACCTGACGCTCAAGACCAGCAGGATCTTGCTGAGTGAATACGGTCACCCCTGCACGGTTTGCTGCATCCATAACATCACGGTCGTCGACCAATGGTCGCCCTAGCGTAATGTTGTCGCGAATAGAGCCATAGAACAGAGCACAATCTTGCGGCACACAGCCTATATTGCGTCGTACATCCACGTGATGCAATTGAGCGATGTCTGTCTCATCAATTCGCACGTGACCCTCTGTAGGCTGGTACAGGCCCATTATGAGGCGCTCTAGCGTAGTTTTACCTGAGCCAATACGTCCAATAATCGCGACCTTTTCACCAGGTTCAATAGTTAGGCTCAGATCTCGAATGGACGCCATTGGAGAATCAGGGTAGTGAAAGGTTACGCGATCCAATTCGATTTTGCCGTGGATGATTGGGCGATGAATATAGCGCTTTCCTTCTTCTTGCTCGTCGGGCATTGCCATTACTTGTTCAATGATGGTCATCGACGACTTTGCTTGATTGTATCGTGTAGAAAGCAATGAAAGCTGCACCAAAGGGCCAATAGCACGGCTACTTAGCATGGTTGCAGCAATCAGGCCACCCATTGTGAGTTCACCCTCTGCAATAAGATACACACCAAGAATGATCATTCCGATATTGGAAGATTGCTGAACAAATCCTGCGGTGTTTTGAATCCCATCCGTAATGCGCTTACTTTTGATGTTCCAGTTCGCCATGTGGGCCACAGCTTCTTCCCAACGATACTGATATTGGCTCTGTGCACCGAAGATTTTTACGGTTTCTAGGCCAGCCAAACTTTCAATAAGGTTGGCGTACTTTTGAGAAGCTAGGCGTGAACCTTCTTCAATCGTTTTACGCAGCGGTCCTTGTATCAACATCGAGTAGATGATTAATATCAACACACCGATGATTGGGATAATGACCAGATTGCCCGCCATGAGCCAAATAAGCACCAAAAATAGCAATGCAAACGGCAAGTCGATTAACGAAGCAATCGTTGCAGAGGTAAAGAATTCACGAATTGATTCAAATTCTTGTAAGTGACGCGCAAAGGCACCGACAGAAGGAGGACGTGATTCCATTCTGATGCCCATAACCTTGCTAAATAGCTTAGAGGAAATCAGGATGTCCGATTTTTTCCCTGCAACATCAATAAAGTAGCTACGCATAAGCTTAAGTACTAAATCGAATCCGAAGACAATAAATATCCCTGCCGCCAGTACCCATAGTGTTTCAAATGCAAGGTTAGGCACCACTTTGTCATAAACAAGACGAGTGAACAGTGGTGCGGCTACAGCAAATATATTGATCAATAGCGAGGCAATGAGCACATCACGGTAGATGCGTTTCGATTCCCACAGAGTGCCCCAGAACCAGTGGCCATCACGAGTTTTTAGGACTTCCGGTGAGCGCTCGTCATAGCGAAACTGCTTCTTGACCAAGAAGTAGCGGCCAGTGAATTGTTCTTTCAAATCCTCGAGCGGGACGGAAATGGGGACCATGCCGGACTCAAGCGTAATCACTTCTGCTTCATTGGCATCGGAATCAATACTGTTTAGTACGCAAGCATCGCCTCCTTTCAACAGCAGTATCACAGGAAATACGATGCTTGGGATTTTATCTATATCAGAGCGATTCTCCTTCGCTACCAATCCAGCGCGCTCGGCTGAACGAGGAAGTAAGAATGGTGTGAGCTTACCTTCCGATAGGGGTAAGCCGTTCACCAATGCTTCTGGGGAATTAGCTAAGCCGTAGTATCGGCTGATATAGATAAGCGAGTTTAGTAACGGATCCTTCATGGATTCTGCACCTATTATTTGTCCACGATAAAGCCTTGGAATACATCCACAAAGTGCTCAGACAAGAAGTCGAGCTGAGTTTGTGTTTCCACTCGTGAGGCAATAGTTTTAATACCCAAATTGTGCGCCGTTCTCGAAATCGATGTTAGCGTAAATTTCTGTTTTTCATCGTCAAGCTGGTGGGTATAGAGATAATCCAGTTTCACATAATCTGGTCTGAACTCGTTGAGGTACTCCAGTGATTGGAAGTTCCGACCATAGTTATCCACACCGAACTTGGCACCTTCATTGCGAATAGCGTTACAGAAGAGCGCAGTATGGTGCGGATTATTGATAAAGCAGCTTTCTGGGATCTCAAAGTGTAGTTTGTCGTTAATGTCACGATGCTTGGCGAGCACTTGGCTAATCCAGCGAATGAAGCTTGGTTGAGCGATACTAGTTGGGGTGATGTTAATCGCCATTGAATCAGACATTTCTTCTCGCTCAAGCTTGTTAATCACCGACATGATAACGTGCTCATCAAAGATATGGCTGGCATCAAGCTGCTCTAGAGCAAGTAGGTATTGATTGGCTGTATAGCGTTCGCCATTCATTTCGATGGCAGAGAATACCTCTCGGTGATACGTCTCACCACCACTGCTGTTTGCCGCTTGGAATCTAAAGGTCACTGCATCGTCGCTGATCGCTTCTTCTACCAGTGAACGCCATTGCTGTTTACCCATGATGACGCCAGTATGCTCACTAGAGATATAACCATAATCGATTTCCGGATTAGATTTCGCTTTAGTCAGTGCGTTATCGAGCACGGAGAGCATTTGTGTTGAGTTTTTCCGCTCTTCGTTAAAGACAACACCTAGCGATGCGTTAGCTTTGCTCAGACCTGTAGGATCGGCGTTTAGATCTTGAATACAAGTAATGATGCTATTTGCCGCGAACTTCAATTCGCTTTCGTCAATGTTCGGGAATACAAAACCGAACTCATCGGTTGATATACGGGCAATGACGGTGTTTGGAATATTGATGGTCATCGATAAGAGATCAGACAGCTCTCTCACTAATCCATCGCCAGCCTCGTAGCCATCAGCTTTGTAGGTTTGTTTAATGAACTCAGCGTGTAAGATAGCCACACCGCCTAACGAAGACTCTGAAAGCCATTGATTTAACTGGCCCATAAAGAAGGCGCGGTTACCTAGTTGAGAGACTGGATCCATATAAGCGCGTTCACGGAGCTTCTGTGCTTCTTTCGCTTGTTGTTTGAACGACTCTTCAACATGCGCGGACATGCTATTTATACCATCAACGACGGCGATCAAGTCTTTCGTATTGGGACGAAGCAAAGGTTCACCAAACTGCTTATTTGCTACCTGTTCCATTTTGTTTACGATAGCTCTAAGTGGCGTGAGAGCTCGTCTCAGGATAAAGGCTATAGATAACAAACCTAAGGTAAAGATAACAACGAATGCTCCAGCAAGGCGCTCAAACGCTTGCCAAAGCTGAGCGTAAGCTTCACCGGGATGACTGATGATTTCTACTTCAGCTAATTGCAGCCAACCGCTAGTAACCACGCGGGAATCATGAATGGGCGTAAATAGGTTTAGGTTGGTAAACCAATCTGGTACTCCGTTGGGTTTGATAGGATAGCTGCGGACAATCTCTTCATCGGTCTCTAGGAAAACGAGTTTTACTGTGGAATAAGTACTGCCATCAAATAGCGCATTAATCACAGATTCAACCGCAACCTTGTCTTGTGTCTTCAAGTAAGGTGCTAAGGCTAACCCCACGGTGTTAATCGTGTTGTTTACCTCTGAGCGTTGTTGCTGCTCTAGGAAGTTTTTAGTCGTGTTGAACTCGATGATAAACACCGACGTCAATAGCATAATGAATACTGCTATCATGCCGACCACTAGCTGTCTGTATAGTGTCATAATTGTTTACTCGTCGTAATTTACCTTAGGTTTCCTTAACGTCAATGAACGCTCTCGGCTTCGCAAATCATTCCATAATTTCAGTCTCGACGACTTTCCGGCTAATTTGCCCTGGGTTGTTTTCATGGTCCACAAGTTGCGACCATTAAAGCTGTAGATCGGTAGCAAATCGCCTCGCTTAGAAGCGGGTTTGATCTCACCAATCAGGTTATCCAAAATCAGCGGCTGTGAACGCGGTGTCTCGTAGTAGGCGAGTACCATGTGAAATTGGTTCAATTCGATGGCTTTGACGTACACAAGCCTCAGTTTTTTGTCGGGAATACCGAGCTCAAGCAGTGAGAAGTACTTAGCAATAGTAAAGTCTTCACAATCCCCTGCATTACTGCCCAAAAATTCTAGTGGTGTGGCCCAGTAGTCTTTCTTACCCCATAAATGTATGTCGTCGACAAAGTTGAGTTGATTGAAAAACTGATTCACTCCAGCAAGTTGCTCTTTCTCTGATTTACCCTGTAAATCTTCGATAACAGTGCGCCAAGTTTCGACTCGTTTACCGGCTCGAGGTCCATACGTTTTTGCTACGGTGCTTATCCAACGTTGCTCTTGCTTGGTATAGGCGTCACTATATCCAGCCAAAGAAATAGCTGTGATTACCCCGCATACCAACAGTGCGGTTTTGAACTTAGTTTGCAGACTTCCTGTCCGCTCAATCCGTAACACTACATTCCTTTATTCTTTCAGTGCGTTGTTTTGCGCACTTAGTATTGGCTTGAGTAGATAATCCAGAACTGTTCTCTTGCCTGTGATAATGTCCACGGACGCTGTCATACCTGGGATGATAGGTAACTGCTCATCGTGTCCAAAATTGGTTTTGTCAGTTCTTACTCTTACGATATAGAAGCTATTTCCTTCTTCGTCTTGAGTCGTATCGGCACTGATATGCTCCAAGGTGCCATCTAATCCGCCGTATTTGGTGAAGTCATACGCACTGAATTTGACGATGGCATGAAGATCGGGTCTTAGGAAAGCAATATCCTGTGGTGCTATTTTGGCTTCCACTAACAAAGTGTCTTCCGTTGGCACTATCTCTACGATATCCATTCCAGGTTGAATAACGCCGCCTACAGTATTGACGTTCAGTGTCTTAACGGTGCCGTTAACAGGAGAGACCACAACAGTACGGTTTACACGATCTTCCAACCCTACGGCTGACTCAGTCATAGAAGAGAGCTTATCTTGAGCTTGATTGAGCTTTTCTTGCTGTTCTGAACGGAACTTCTGTGCAATATCAATGCGGCTTAGCATGGACTCTTGAATAGCAGATTTTAAAGCTGGGACTTTCAGTTCTGTGGAGGTTAACTCACGTCGAGTGTCATTGACCTGACGCTGAAGCTTTAATAATTCGACTTTAGGAACAACTCCCTCATCGGCAAGAGGCTTGGTGATATTCAGTTCATCACGTGCAAGGTTATAGCCTTCTCTGAGGTTATGGACTCGCGCTTGGATTTCTATCAGATCTTGTTGTTTTTGACGAACTTGTTGATCAATAACGGAAAGCTCATTGCGTAGCTTGTTGAGGTCCTGACGGTATTCAGCGCGTTGTCTGGCAACCAGCGCTTTGTTCTCTTCTTCAAAAGTAGGTGGGAACGCGAGTTTGTTGAAATCCAGGGTCACCGACTTTTGCCATTCTTTATCTTTGACATCTTCATTGATGACCACACTGGTTAAGGAGGCTGAGAGTTGTAGGACGTTGGCGGTCAAATTGAGAACTTGTTGCTCTCGTTCGCGGTAATCTGAGCGGAAACGCGTATCGTCAATAAGCAGAAGTTGCTGACCTTTCTTGACCGTGTCACCTTCTTTCACCAAAATTTCTTTAACAAGGCCACCTTCGAGGTTCTGGATCACTTGTACTTGTGATGAAGGAATGACTTTGCCTTGCCCGACCGTCACTTTGTCTATTTCAGCCCAAGATGCCCACACTGCCGCACTAATAAAAAAGAGCACCATAACCCACAGCATAATCCGAGCACTGGTGGGGGTATTAAGGAGTAAGGCCGCGGTTTTGTCATCGATGTAGTCGAGTTCAGCGTCAGAGACCTTTTTGTATTCTTTTTTATCCATGTTCAACTCGGAATCCAGATGGCTAGGATTTATCTAATAATATGATTTTATTACCATCGTTAATGAAATGTAACCTTTTCAACAACAAAGAGTCGATCTATCCTGCATATTTATCAACAATCTAATATTTCAAGAATTGCATCTATCGGTATGTTTTCAACGTATTTAGAAGTTTAGCAGTGGATTCTTGTTTATAAAGTAATGAATTATCGAAAATTTGTCTGTTATGGCTGCGTGTGTCATAAGCTCGAATACAAACTAGGAGATTGGATTCAAAAATCGATAATAAGATACCGTTAGCGGGTTGTTTTCTAGTAGTTTAGAGCGCAGAATTCAAGAAAAACGTGAGGAGTGGTTATGGGAATTGAAGATATCCGCCGAGAGTATTCTCAAGGGGGGTTACGTCGAAAGGACTTGAATAGCGATCCTATTGTTCAATTTAATCTTTGGTTGCAACAAGCTGTCGACGCTAAATTGACCGATCCTACGGCAATGACAGTGGCGACGGTTGATGAACGCGGAATGCCGTTTCAACGCATCGTGTTATTGAAAAATGTGGATAGTGAAGGCTTCGTTTTTTACACCAACTTGGGTAGTCGTAAAGCTCAACATATAGAGCACAACAGTAAAGTAAGCTTACACTTTCCTTGGCATCCATTAGAACGACAAGTGCATATTACGGGTGTCGCTGAGAAATTGACGGCAATGGAAAACATGAAGTATTTCACCTCTCGCCCCAAAGAAAGCCAACTTGCTGCTATCGCAAGTAAGCAAAGTAGTCGTATTTCAACTCGTGGCGTACTTGAAGGTAAGTTCCTAGAGTTAAAGCAGAAATTTGCTAAAGGTGAAATTCCTGTACCTTCATTCTGGGGTGGTTATCGCATTCGCCCTGAATCGATTGAATTCTGGCAAGGTGGTGAACACCGACTTCATGATCGTTTCTTATTTAGTAAAGACGGTCAAGGTCAATGGGATGCAGAGCGACTCGCTCCGTAACCATTAGTGCAAATATTGTTTCTAAGCTGCGGTTTTCGCAGCTTTTTTTATGTCTCTATCATCTATATCGCACAAATTACAACCACCGTAACTTATCGCTTCATGATCATGGTTCCGGAAGCTTGATCAAGTAAGGATCCTTTTTCGCAGTTCTAAGCGGGATACAAAATCATCACTCCGTGCCCGTTATCACAAGCTTGGTGGCGATTACTTTTTCCAATTGCTATTGAAATGGGTATACTCGGCGGATCGAATCTCATTTTACAAGATGGCCGGAAACATGGTGACACGAAACAATGACATCCTTGATCATGCTTCCCCAAAACCAGCAGAAATTGTTCGGTTACCCTCTCATATGGACTCACACGAGCACCAATACACCCAAGTTGTGATTGGGTTGAAGGGGAAATCTGAGTTTGATGTAGGTGGTGTGGGTAACCTCGTCGGCCCGGGGCAAG
Organism: Vibrio sp. McD22-P3; assembly: GCF_021568915.1. Classification (NCBI taxonomy): domain Bacteria; kingdom Pseudomonadati; phylum Pseudomonadota; class Gammaproteobacteria; order Vibrionales; family Vibrionaceae; genus Vibrio; species Vibrio sp. McD22-P3. Next base: position 60,205 of record NZ_JAKGTN010000027.1, on the reverse strand, counting down.
GGTGCGTGGTAACGTCAGGCCTTGATCATGCTTTCGGAGGTGTGATTGATCAGCCAGATATTCTCGTGTTGAATATGCCTCTCCCTAACAATGACGATCCGGTACTTCTTCAACGAATCAACGAGTTATCTCAATCCAAGACTTATTTTCAGTTGGATATCCAAATTCAAAAGCTGATACAAATGTTAGTGGCGGAAATGAAAAGCAGCCCTGATGATTTGCTGTTAAGTCGTGCATGCAATGACACGGTCGTAGCATTATTGCAACGCCATATCTCGGATCTTAAAACATCACTTCGTGACTCACGATTCGATCTTGAACAGATCGATCGTTACATTGAACAGCACCTGTGTCATAAGATCTCTGTGGCTCAATTAGCTGGAAGCGTATTTTTAGGCGAAAGCCAGTTTCATATGCTGTTTAAAGAGCAAATCGGTATTACTCCTCATCAATATGTATTGAACAAACGTGTCGATGCCGCAAAACGCTTAATTGAGCAAGGCAACTTAAACCTTGGTCAAGTCGCTGAGTTAACGGGCTTTTCAGGACAAAGCACTTTTACGCATGCCTTTTCACGTTTACAAGGTGTTTCTCCTTCGCAATATCGAAAGCGCTTCTCTTGATCATTGCGACTTGCTATCAATACAAATCATCATGGCATCTGGTCGCCAATACTCAAACTCACAATCCATTAATACCCCATATTGGTTAAAGTTCACGCGGCAAATTTTGACAACGGGTTGTCCCTCCACCAAGTTAAGGGCTTGTGCCACATGACTTGGAGCGGACGTAGGGATGACGTCGAAGTGTGAACGTTGGGTATGGAATTGGTATTTCTCTTGGTAGCACTTAGTGAGCGATAGTGTCAGGTTCTCTTCCAGTATCTTTGGGAACAGGGCAGCGATCAGGCAGTTCTCTACAAACAGCACGACCCGACCATCGATATACCTTAAGCGTTCAATAATATGGATGGGTGTAATGGTATCTACGGCCAATGCCTTGGCGTACATTCCGCTCGCCATTTCACTTCTTACACTGACTAGCTTAGTTTCGGCGATACGGTGCTGTTCGCGGATCATCTGATGAAAGTGACTGCGCGACAATGGGTTATAGCGAATACGTTCTGGAGAGACAAACCAACCTCTACGTTCCTCTCGATAAATCAATCCTTCAGTTTCTAGTGAAGTCAGCGCATCTTTAATGGTAATACGCGTCGTAGAAAACAGCTCGCTAAGGTCTCGCTCGGATGGCAGTTTCTGGCCTGCAATCATGATATTACTTTGGATTTGTTCTCGAATAGTCGTCTTTATTTTACTGAGCTGTGTTGTTTGGATTGGCATTGAGTGATCTAGTCCATGATTCATCGGCATGAACAAGATACGACAGGCGAGTAACAGTTTCATGACAACAGAAACTGACTTATCAGTCACTGGCTTTAATAAGTTTGACGTATAACTGCCATCTAACCTCAATAAAAACGTCAAATACAGGCACATAAATTGTCACATTCCCCAAATAGCATAAAAAGTGAACTTACTGACCTAGTCCAGAGGGATAGAGACAATGAAAACTTTGCTTAACCGTGCAAGTATCACCGCAAAACTCAGTGCTGTGACACTTATTGTCACTGCGATTTCTTCCACTACTTTTGCTAACGATGGCGTCACTGCTCTTACAGAAGCGGCGAAGCAGGAAGGTGCGGTTTACAGTGTGGGTATGCCTGATAGTTGGGCAAACTGGAAAGATACTTGGAATGACCTTAAATCTGATTATGGACTTAAGCACCAAGATACCGATATGAGCTCGGCACAGGAAATTGCTAAGTTTGAAGCTGAAAAGAAAAATGCGACAGCAGATATTGGCGATGTCGGCTTTGCGTTCGCTCGAGTGGCTGTTCAAAAGGGCGTAACGCAACCGTATAAGCCTACCACATGGGACGAAATTCCTGATTGGGCCAAAGATAAATACGGCCACTGGGCACTGGCGTATACAGGGACTATCGCGTTTATCTCAAACAACAACTTGGTCAAAGATGCCCCAAAAACGTGGCAAGACCTTCTTGAGGGCGACTACAAAGTGACGGTCGGCGATGTGGGTGTGGCAGCGCAGGCTAATAATGCCGTTTTGGCGGCAGCTTTCGCTAACGGTGGCGATGAGTCTAACCTTGGTCCAGCGATTGAGTTTTTCTCTAAGCTTGCCAAGCAAGGGCGTCTATCATTCACTGACCCTAGTATTGCCAACCTTGAGAAAGGTGAAGTAGAAGTGGCAATCCTTTGGGATTTCAATGCGCTTAATTATCGTGACCAAATTGACCGCTCACGCTTTAGCGTCAATATCCCGCAAGATGGCTCGGTGATCTCCGGTTACACCACGATTATCAACAAGTATGCGAAAAACCCTAACGCTGCAAAATTAGCTCGTGAACACATCTTTAGTGACCGAGGGCAGATCAACCTAGCTGAAGGTTATGCGCGTCCAATTCGTTCCAACGTTAAGTTGCCTGAATCGGTACAAGCTAAACTGATTGCTAACGACCAATACGGTAACGTTCATCCTGTCACAGACTTTAAAGCTTGGGAAAAGTCAGCGCGTCGCCTGCCTCGCCAGTGGCAAGAAAACGTACTGATTCACCAACAGTAATTTGAGACTTTTATACAGAGGTAAGTATGAGCAATAAGGTTATCCTTGTTGTCCTCGATGGTCTCAATTATCAAGTAGCCCGTGATTGCATGGGCTACTTGAATGGCTTAATCGAGCAACAAAAAGCGACGTTGTATCCCATTCAATGCGAACTCCCTTCTATGTCCAGACCACTTTATGAGTGCATTTTGACCGGAGTTCCTCCTGTCATAAGTGGCATCGTAAACAATGAAATCGTTCGCTTGTCGAATCAAGAATCGGTATTCAGCTTGGCGAAATCTCAGGGTAAAGTGACCGCGGCCGCGGCTTATCATTGGGTTAGTGAACTATACAACCGTGCGCCTTATGATGCAGTGCGCGATAGATTCACTGACGATGAATCGTTGAACATTCAATATGGTCGTTTCTATCATTGGGATCATTATCCTGATGAAGCCCTGTTCCTTGATGCCGAATCCTTGAGGCAGAAATATCACCCCGACTTTTTGCTGATACATCCTATGAATATCGACAATACTGGGCATAAGCATGGTCTCGACTCTAGGCAGTATCGAAACAGTGCGAGAGCTGCCGATATTTTCCTATCTAACTACCTTACGACGTGGGTGGAAGCGGGCTATCAAGTGATGATCACCAGTGACCACGGTATGAATAATGACTTGTCGCATGGTGGTATTTTGCCTGAAGAGCGCGAAGTGCCGTTGTTTGTTATTGGTGAGCAGTTTACCCATGCCGCAACAGATGTGAAGCAAACGGAGCTTTGTGGCGTCTGTTGTCAGTTGCTTGGGCTGGAACATCGCAAGCCTTACTCACCGGAATTGATTGCATTATGAGTGGCGCAGCATTAACACCTGCTTGTCCAGATGAGCAGCGAATAAGCAGAAAACAATCACTGTGGAACAAGTTCAAGCCTGTACTTTGGCTTGCGCCATTTGTGCTGTTTTTCTACCTGTTTCAGCTTGCTCCTATGGTTTGGGTCTTCTTCAATAGTTTTCAATATGATGGCGTGTTTTCGTTTGAGAACTATTCAGAGGTCTTCGATTCGAGTTTTATGATGCAGGCCTTTAGCAACAGTATTTGGCTATCGATTTGGTCGAGTGTCATTGGGTTGGCTATCGCAGCATTGTTGGTGTCATCACTGCGCCGAGTGGACAGCAAGCTTCGTGATGGTGTGATTGCTTTTACCAATATGAGCAGCAACTTCGCCGGTGTGCCGTTGGCATTTGCGTTCATTATTATTTTAGGGGTTAACGGTGCAGTCACGCTACTGCTGAAGCAGTATGGGTTGATTGAAGGTTTCAACTTGTATGGCAAGTGGGGATTACTGGTTATTTATATCTATTTCCAGATCCCGCTTGGCGTGTTGTTGCTCTATCCTGCTTTTGATGCGCTGCAAGATGATTGGCAGTCGGCATCTGCGTTGCTCGGTGCCAAAACGCATCAATATTGGACTCAAATAGCCCTTCCGGTGTTATCACCAGCTCTACTTGGCACCTTCATTATTCTGATCGCCAATGCCATGGGCGCGTATGCGAGCGTCTATGCACTAACAACCGGTAACTACAACGTAATTACGGTACGAATTGCGAGTTTGGTGTCTGGAGACTTGTTCTTAGAACCGAACCTTGCTGCAGCAATCTCGGTGATTCTCATGGCCATTCTAGCCTTTATCACCATCATCAATCAGTGGCTATTGTCGAGGAGTTATCATGCATCGAAATAGCAATGTGAGCGTTTACTATCACAAAACCGTTGTCTACGGGATTGTTGGTATTATGCTGATTCCAATCGTCGCTACTTTGGTTTACTCGTTGTCATCAAGTTGGGGGGCGACCATATTACCAGATGGATTTACCTTAAATTGGTATGTTCAACTACTGACGGATTCTCGCTTTCTCGCCGCCTTTGGGCGTTCATTACTGGTGTGCTTTGCGGCACTTGCACTTAGCGTGGTATTAATCCTTCCAGCGATCTTTGTGGTGTTTTACTACTTTCCAAAGCTCGACAAGCTAATGAATGTACTGATTTTGCTGCCATTTGCGGTACCTCCTGTGGTGTCATCGGTAGGTTTGCTTCAAATCTACGCCGATAGCGCTATTCCTTTGGTTGGGACTCCATGGATCCTTATCGGAACCTATTTCACCATCGCGCTGCCTTTTATGTATCGAGCAATCTCGAACAGCTTTGAGGCCATTAACCTCAACGATTTGATGGACGCGGCGCACCTGCTAGGAGCGAGCACCACAAAAGCATTTCTCTTGATCATCGTTCCGAATTTAAAGAAAGGATTGCTGGCGTCGTTATTTCTATCGTTCTCGTTTTTACTCGGTGAGTTTGTGTTCGCCAATATTTTGGTGGGAACTCGCTACGAAACACTACAAATCTATCTTTACAACATGCGTCAAACCAGTGGTCACTTCACCTCGGCGTTAGTGATGACTTACTTTTTCTTTATCTTCCTACTGACATGGCTTGCCAGCCGTTTTAGCAGTAATCAACAGAAGGGCAAATCATGAGTTACGTATCCGTCAATCATCTTACCAAACGATTTGGCAGCAACACGGTGTTTGAAGACATCGAATTTACCATCCAGAAAGGTGAGTTCATTACCTTACTTGGCCCCAGCGGTTGTGGTAAGTCGACATTGCTACGCAGTCTCGCAGGTTTGAATCCAGTCGAAGGTGGGCAGATCATTGTAGATGGAGTAGATATTACCCATGCCGCGCCTCAGCAACGTGGTATCGGCATGGTGTTTCAGTCCTATGCCCTGTTTCCGAATATGACGGTGGCGGGCAATATCGCTTTTGGACTTAAGATGCAAAGTTTGGGTAAAGCCGAAATACAGCGTGAAGTTGCAAAAGTCGTCGAGCTGGTGGAACTGCAGGGTAAAGAAAACCACTATCCACATCAGCTTTCAGGCGGTCAAAGACAGCGCGTGGCGTTGGCTCGTGCTCTGGTCGTCAAACCAAGAATTCTCTTGTTGGATGAACCTCTGTCTGCGCTGGATGCTAAAATTCGTAAGAACCTCAGGCAACAAATCCGCTCTATTCAGAAAGAGCTTAATCTAACCACTATCTTTGTCACTCATGATCAAGAGGAAGCGATGATTATGTCAGATCGAATTTTCTTGATGAATAAGGGCGAGATTGTTCAGCAAGGTGCACCCGAAGCCATCTATACCCATCCAGCAAATGAGTTTGTAGCAGGCTTTATGGGTCACTACAATTTGGTGGCAGCGGATAAAGCAAAATCGTTATTTGATATGGATGTGAACTCGAAAGTCGCGATTCGTCCGGAGTCGATTTATGTCAAAGAACAAGGGCGCGAGTACGCTAACCATATCTCTGCGCCGCGAACAGGCGTGATTAAAAACCATCAGTTGCTCGGTAATGTTATTCGCTATCAAGTCGACATTGATGACTGTGAGTTGACGGTGGATCTCCTTAACCGTTCTTCGGAGCGATTACTCGCAACAGGCAGCCAATTAGAACTGCTATTTAACCTTAACGAAATTCAACCTGTGAGAGCCGAAAATGTCTAAACCTCTATATGTATTCGACATGGATGAAACCTTGTTTGATGCTGACTGCGCCGTGCTGTGGAATGAGTTTTTGGTAGAGAAAGGCATTGCCATGCAACCTGATTTCCTTGACCAAGATAAACGGCTAATGGCGTTGTATGCGGAAGGGAAGATGGATATGGAAGATTACCTCGAGTTTTCTATTGCACCGTTGACCCACGTTCCTACTGAGAGAGTACAGCAATGGGTAGAACAGTGCATCGATGAAAAAATCCTGTCCCGCCTCTTTCCACAAGCGCAGACTTTGCTTGCAGATCTAAAGCGTGACGATATCCAAACTATTATTATTTCGGCCTCCGTTAGCTTTTTAGTTGAAGCGATAGCTAAGCGTCTTGGGATTGATGTAGCGATGGGTATTGATTTAGAACTCAAACAGAACAGTTTCACCTCCAAGATAAAAGGCATTGCGACCTATCGAGAGGGCAAAGTGGCAAAACTCGCGCAATGGTTATCTGCGCAAGATAACAGCTATACCGAGATTCATTTTTATACCGACTCCATTAACGATCGACCTTTGTGCGAGTTTGCTGATTACGCTTATTTGGTCAATCCATGTCCAGCACTAAAAGCATTAGGTGAAAAGCAAGGATGGAAGCAACTCAAGTGGTCACTATAGTGTCCCTGCCTTGATACTAGAAATCCGCCGCTGCTATCTAAGCCAATAGCGGCGGCATCATGGCGTATTCTTAAGTAGCGATATTGTTTTTGCTCGAGCGTAAGTAGCGGTACAGCAAACCAACAATCGCTCCCGCCATTAGGCATAAACTGACTATCACCAATGACTTAGAAAGTAGCTCTTGGTAGTCATTAAGTCTTGGATGAATCATCAACCATTTACCAGAGAGCATAAGGATCAAGCACCAAATAACAGAACTGCTCATGCTGATAAATAGAGTTCGCATGAAATTCAGCTTCGATAATCCCATAAGCATCGGTGTCAAGACTCTCACAAATGGGACAAATCTGGAGATGAATAAAGATAAGAATCCATAGCGACTCAGTAAGTGTTTGGCCTTAGGGAGTGAATCATTCGGTAACACGCGGTGCAAAAAAGGCACAAGCCGAGTTTGGTTTAAAACTCGTCCTTGAATATAGGCATTAATGCTTCCCAATGACGCGGCTAAACAGAGTGCTCCAGCTGCGGGATAAAACTCCAAAATTCCTACTCCAACTAATCCGCCGACAAACAGTACTAGACTGTCTCCCGGCAGTGGTAAGAAAACGAAGCTGGATTCGAGTAATAAAATAAACGCAAGCAACAAGAGAAAGCTATTGAGTGAGCTTACTTGAGCCAGAGTGTCGAAATCATGGTGCCAAATAGCAACGAATATTTCTTGCATGATAAAAATCCTTAATGGTCAGTTAAGTACATCACTCAAACATCAAGATGATGTAAGCAAAGAACAAAATGAGGTGGGCCATGCCGTTTAAGGAGTTGGTTCTGCCACTACTAAAGCTGACGGCGGTCATCATAAGTGTGGTCGCGAGCAAGACCATTTCAGCGGGTGCCAAGCCCAGTTGAATTGGTTGCTGTATGACTTCAGATATTAGAAGGACAGCCGGTACGGTGAGTGCGATAGTTGCCAGTACGGAGCCAAAGAACAAGTTCATCGCGCGCTGCAGTTGATTGTTTAAAGCGGCTTTAACAGCCCCGACTGCTTCAGGCGCAAGAATCAAGATAGCGACGATCAGACCTCCCAGTGCTGGTGGCGCACCAAGTAAGCTGACGGTACCTTCGATAGGGATAGCCAGACTTTTAGCTAGCAGAATCACCACGATTAAGTAACCTACAAGTAACAGAGAGTGGTAAAAGTTACTCTCTAGAGGGCCATGAAAATCGTGGTTATCCTGGTGGTCCTCATCCATGAAAAAATGGGTGTGGCTGCGAGTCTGAATAAACAGAAATACGCTGTATAACACCACTGAAGCCAAGACTAGCGTGATGGTGAGCGCCTTAGACATTGCTCCTGATTCCGTGACGCTGGTGAAATTAGGTAACACCAAACACAGCAACGATAAAGGAATGATGGCGACGAGATAAGATTTCAGACCATCAAGGTTGTACTTCTGTGTGTGGTATTTCAGCCCGCCGATGAGTAATGTGATACCGACTAAACCATTGAGGACTGCCATCACAACTGCAAACATAGTATCTCTTGCCAAAACGGAGTTGGCTTCTCCCGTCAACATGACAGAAGAAATCATCACTACTTCCAAGAGGATGACTGAGAGGGTCAGAATTAATGTTCCATAAGGGTCACCTAACTTGATGGCTAAAGCATCAGAATGGCGAACCACGGCAAATATTGAAGCCATGACCACTGCGAACAGAGCCGTGGTAAGTACCATACCGATAGTTGAGCTCATTTGAGCCTGCAAGATAGTGTCACCAGCAAATTTAAACAATACAACGGTAATGATGCCAAGTAGCAGTACGAATTCCTGCTTCAAGAACTGCGTCATGGCATTGCCTCCTCTGGCTTCGGTGTTGCCACTCTGTAGTGTTCAGGTCGGACACCCATCATTTGAGGTAAGGTGACACCAAGTGAAATTGACGACCATGTACCACAGGCAATACCCACACACAATGCAATCGCGAAGCCTTCTAACGCAGGTCCTCCTAGCAACCACAAACTAGAAACGGTTACCAATGTGGTGCCTGAGGTAATAAGAGTTCTCGAGAAAGTGGCACGTACCGAGTTATTGATGAGTGTATCCGCTAACTCGTTTGGCTTTGCTTTGAATAGCTCGCGGGCTCTATCAGCGATAATAATGGAGTCATTCAAAGAGTAACCAAGCACTGCAAGTACAGCGGCGAGTATGGTGAGATTGAACTCCATCTGGGTGACGGCAAACAGACCGAGCACAATAACAATGTCGTGAACCAGCGCCACTAATGCGCCTAGAGCGAGTCGCCATTCAAAGCGGTAGCTTAGATAAAGCATGGTCAACACAAAACAAGCTAGTATTGCCACGCCACCTTGCTCAACCATATCTTGGCCGACTTGAGGGCCTACCATGCTGCTATTTAGGATCTCTACGGATGTGCTGATGGACTCTAATGCTGGAGTTAAGGACAACACCACATCATCGAGTTGGTTATAGCGTAAGATCCAACGGCCGGGCTCTGTCGAGCTCACCACTTGGACATCTTGCATCAAGGCGTTATCAAGTGACGCTTTGAGCTCGGTTGCGACAATGGATGCGTCTAAGCGTACTTCAGCCACGAGACCGCCAGTAAAATCCAACCCCCAGTTAAAACCTTTAAAACTGATAAAAGCGACGGCTAAAGCAAAAAGCAGCGCAGAAATTGCCGACATGCTAAAGCGAACTCGGCTAAGAGAATGTTGTGAAAGAGTCATATCTAAATCCTCACTTCTCGGCGCTGATCACGCCCCCAAACAAGATTGATGATGGCGCGCGATAAGAACACGCCGGTAAACATACTGGTTAATAGACCAAGCCCTAGTGTGATGGCAAAGCCCTGAACGGGACCATTACCAATGGCATACAGTGCAATGGCGACAATCATGGTGGTGAGGTTGGCGTCGAAAATAGAACGAAAGGCACTGCTAAACCCTTTTTCAATGCTCTGAGCTAGCGTTCGCCCTTCGCGCATTTTATCTTTGATGCGTTCAAAAATGAGTACATTAGCATCCACTGCCATACCGACGGTCAGCACCATGCCTGCAATACCAGGTAAGGTAAGTACAGCTCCGGGAAGCAGCGCAATTAACCCAAATAAGCTCATCATGTTGGCGAGCAAGGCAACATTTGCGACCCAGCCTAAACGTCGATACCAAAGTGCAATGAAAGTTAGTGTTAGGCCTAATCCTAGCGCTAATGCAGCAAAGCCATTTTTGACGTTTTCAGCACCCAGTGAAGGACCGATGGTTCGTTCCTCAATAATGGTAACTGGGGCTGTGAGTGAACCAGCCCTTAGTAAAAGTGCTAGCTCTTGTGCGTCTTGCATGCTGCCAACACCGGTAATACGAAAACGGCTACCCAACTGTGACTGAATGGTGGCAACACTGATCACCTTACTGAGCTGTTCGCTATCGCCCGCAGCATTGCGGCTGTACTCGCTGTAGACCGTCGCCATCGGGTTACCAATATTGCTTCGGGTAAACTGAGACATTTTTCGGCCACCCGATGTATCGAGCGAAATGTTAACTTCAGCGGTTCCCATATCACCGACACCCGCGCGCGCATCGATAATATGCTCTCCGCCAAGAATGGCGCGGCGCTCCAAATTAACTGGGATTCCGTCATTGTCTGGTAGAACTTGGGTGCGGTTTCCTCGACCATCTGTGACGGCATGAAAGGCTAACGAAGCTGTTGCACCGATAACGTCTTTAGCCGCTGCAGGATCCTGAACTCCGGGTAATTCTATGCGAATGCGATTCTCACCTTGTCGTTGTACCGAGGCTTCGGTAATGCCAAGCTCGGCAATACGCTCTCGCATGATCTGCAAGTTTTGCTGAACCGTCAGGTTGCGCAGAGTGCTTTTCTCTTCATCTGTCAATGAGAGGCGAATCGTGTTGTCTTGGATTGACGTGTGCCAGTTAGGAAACTGCTGACGTAAAAAGGCTCGTGCTTCTGCGGTAGAAGTTCCACCAAACAAATTGAGCTGAACGCTATCGCCCGTGATTCGACCTCGGCTAGTTCGAAACTCCGAAGAGAACTCATCGATAACCATTTGTCGGTGTGCTTGATAGACGGGCTCCATATCGACTTCCAATAAAAATTGGACGCCGCCTCTCAAATCAAGGCCCAGAGCGATAGGCGAAAAACCTGATTTTAGTAACCATTGAGGCGCTGCTGGCTCCATCGCTAGTGCGACGGTTGTGGATTCATCTAAGTGCTGTTTTAGCAGTGTTTGCGCTGCAGCTTGTTGTTTGGGGCTTTTTAGAATCACGATGGTTTTATCACCATCTTGTTCAATGCTAGTGGGGGTGATGTTGGCATGTTCAAGGTATTGAGCGATTTGACTCGCATCAGAAATTTGCCCTCGATGGTTGATATTAAGGGCGGCATTTTCACCATACAAAGAAGGTAGAGCACTTAACAGCATGACGAGCAAGCTGAATATAAGTACCACGTACTTCCACTTGGCGTAGCGGTTGATTGGTTGACGTGATGGTTTTTTCACAATGAAACTCTCTAAAACGGATCAAAATGAGCGCATGGTCATCATGAAAGAGACGAAAGCCGTAACCAAATCAGTCTGTGAAGACATTTATTTCAGTCATCAGCAAGTCGCTACTCTTAATGTGCTGCGCGTGTTGAAGCGTTCAGGCAGTCCTGAACTTGATCTTGAGAGTTAGTTTGAGTGAGGCTGTCTGTGGGCGTACAAAGTGTTGGCTTCTTTCCAGCCTGCCACTCTTGAGGGAGCGCTTTGTGTGCGACTCGTCCAATGACGTTGCGGTGGAATAAGTGAGGTGCTTCTTGTGGCGAGCGCCAGCAATGGAGGTGCTAAGAAGGCAATTAATAGGTGGTAATCAGGCGCTGCTTTTTGGTCGGCATCCCAACTATCACTGATGACACGTCTGGATGAAGAAAGAAACAGTGGACCCATGTAATCATTAAGAATCGACCCACTATCATCTGTTGGGGCATTAAAATCATCAGATGGCGTCGTTGAAAGATCGACGGTGATAAAAGTATTAGCGAGATTGGAAGTATTGGGCGTGAGATACTCGTCTGCGCTTACAGTATGTGTGCAAACTGCAATCATAAGCGCTAGAAATAGACGATACCAACGTTTAACCAATGAATAACCTTTACGTGTAAGCGATGACTTTCTGGTTCGCGGGCAGTATACCGGATGCTGGTCACAAAATGGGCAAAGGTTAGCGAGATAAGTGTTAGTATTTGTGTCTGCATAGGCCTGCTCACCATAATGAATAACAGTGAGCAGATATTAGAGAAGGGGAATTGACATACCAGCAATACTCATAAGCACATCAGCTGATTGGTAACCCAAATATACAACAGGTTAATTAAGTAGTAACGGCATCAAAGATCTTTCCGTTTGCGACTCCCTCTAAAGCGCTTTGATAGCACAAAGCAACATCCGCTGCTGAAATTCCATTAGTACTGTCCATTCCCATTCGTTCCATCGTTTCTTTGACGAATGAAGGGCTTACCGCATTGATGCGGTGATTGCTTTTGAGCTCAAGAGATGCGGTTGTGACAAACGCATTAATGGCGGCCACACCCATCGCAATGGCTGCTGTTCTTTGGGTTGGAGCGTTGCTTGCCTGCCCAGAGGTTAGCGTTATCGAGCCTCCCGGAGTTAGGTAGTTTATTCCTAGTCGCGCGACGTTCACTTGTCCCATCACTTTATTATTGAGCGCTACCTGATACGCTTGGTCAGATGCGTCATCGAAGTTAGCCATCATTCCATTTCCAGCCATGCTGATGATGGCGTCAACAGCACCGACGCTTTCGTACATGGCTTTGATGGAGTCGTTATCTTCAATGTCTACTCGACGTTCACCTTTCGAGTACCCTACAGGGATGACGGTATACGTATCGTCTAAAAGTTCTATTACTGCTTGTCCTATGATCCCATTTGCCCCTATGGCGAGTATTTTTTTCATGCTGATTGTCCTGCTAGATTGAAATGAGTGTGGTCAAGCCAATCAATAACTTGGCTCGTAATTTCAAGATGTTGGTCTTCTTGGAGAAAGTGCGAAGCATCAGTAATTGTGCGGTGAGGCTGATGTGCGGCACCTGCAAAATTTGCTTGGAACTTTTTGTCGTAGCCGCGTCCTGCCAAGAAAGGGTCTTTGTCGCTAAATAGAGTCAAAACAGGCTTTTGCCACTGTTTGAGCTTCTGCCAGTCTTCATTGACTTGATTGAGGTCTGAAGCCACGATTTCCGGCATTTTTCTAGGGCCAGCGTAGTATCGCTCGTCGGGAAATGGCGCGTTATAGGCGTGAATTTCGCTCTTAGTTAATGGTTTTGTGGTTAGCGCCTGGATGACTTCTCCTATATCCAAATGACTAGCGGTTCGAAAGTAGCCGGCCCAATTTCCGTAGTTGATTTTGTTTGTGAGTTGGCTCAAGTCGGTTTGACCAGCTGAGGCAGCCATTAGCTTTAGTACACTAGGAACCAGCAACTTCTCTAAACCTTTCATCTCGGCGAGTGCGGTGTTAGAAACAATTAAGCGATCTAACCATTTGGGTTGATTTGCCAAAGCTCTAAGCCCAATCATACCTCCCCAATCCCGCATAAATGCGGCTGAGTGGTGGAGGTTGAGTTTATTAACGAACATCGTCATCCATTTGACATGGTTGGCATAGGTATGAGTATCGGTACTGACGGGTTTATCCGATTTCCCAAACCCGATAAGGTCGGGTGCTATTACTCGGTAGCCCGCATCGACCAAAATCGGAATCATATGACGATATAGGTAGCTCCACGAAGGTTGTCCATGAAGAAGGAAAACAGTGTTTGAGTTCTGTGTCCCTTCATCAACGTAATGCATGCGATAACCATCTATCTCTATGTAATTAGCCGAGAATGGATAGTCTGCTAGGTTGTCGAACGCTGAATCTGGTGTTCTTAGAAATGTTGATGGCATGATGAATCTCCTGTGTCCCTGTTCGATATACAGACTTTAGAGGAGTTTTATGGACTAAAAAAGCATAGCTTTTTTATCAACTTGGTCATAAAATTAGACCATGATTGCCCTCGAACATTTACACGTTATCTACGTTATTCATCAAGAAGGGAGTTTTCGCAAAGCAAGTGAGAAACTCTTTAAAGCTCGTTCTGCGGTTTCCTATTCGGTGAAACAAGTGGAAGAGTATTATCAAGTCTCCATTTTTAACCGCGATACCTATAGACCAGAACTGACTCGTGATGGGCAACTGCTCATGCCAAAAATTCAACAGTTATTGAATGCAGCGGACGAGTTCGATGTGTTTGCCAAGCAAATGACGGGGGAAATTGAGCCAGAATTACGACTTAGCGTCGGCGCGATTTTCCCAATTGAAAAGGTGACGGGACTCTTGACGCAGCTTAAGCTGCATTTTCCAGAGACAATATTGCACCTTAATATCGAAACGGCATCTGGTGAACGTATGTTACTGGATGGGTTAGTGGACATTGGTATTTATGCGGGTCTCACACAAGACACTCAACGAGTTAGGTATCGACATATCGATCAGATCCGTTTGCCCGCTTATATTTCCAATCAATCTTCACTCACTCTTCAGGCTGATATGACCGTCCAAGACTTGCTGGGCATACCTCAAGTTGTAGTTAAGTCGTCGTATAAGACTAGCCCTGATTCAGGCATTTTAGCGGATGCTGTTCACTGGTACGTCTCTGATCACCAGACTAAAAAATCTATTATTCGAAGCGGACTTGGCTGGGGACGATTATCAAGTGATGAAGTGCAAGCTGAAGGGCTCGATAATTTAATAGAACTCAACTGCATTGATAAGCTTGAAGTGCCGATTTATATGGCGTGTGCTAAAAATAAAGCGTTGGGGCCTGTGGCTAAGATGATTTGGCACTACTTTGATGAAATATCGAAGACATAATGTGCGATGAAACGATGCAAACCTGACGGATTTGCATCGTTTTTCTTATTTTAAGCCATACTGACGTTGTTAAAAACGCTCTGTTCGAGTTTGTTGAGACGTTGGTACAGATGCACTGTTTCGCGAGCACTTTCTATTGCTTGTATGGTGGTCATCAAATGGTCTTGAGCATGAACCATCACTAGTGTGACCGGGATTTTACCTTCACCTTCATCGGCGCCTATTAATTCCGTTTGAACTACATGAGCTTGACGAATTGCTTCATCTGCTTGATCTAGGTAGCTTTGTGCTTGTTCAAACTGTCCGTTACGGGCACTTTTAGTAGATTCCATGGATAGACTTCTCGCTTCTCCTGCATTGCAGATTAAGCCCATGATGGTGATCTCAAGATCCATATTTGATACCCCTATTTAAGCTGTTTCACTGAGAGCTTCAATGGCTGTTGCCAGAACTTTCTCACCGCGCATTGCACCGTAATCCATAGGATTGATCGCTAGGACTTTCTTGCCTTGCTCTGCCGCCAAGGCTGCAAATTCTTGTTGGCGGAATTTCACTTGTGGACCGAGTAAGAACACATCCCAGTCGGCTAGCTTTGTTTCGAATTCAGCAATTGGCACAGCCAATATTTCAGCGTCAATAGATTGATTTTTAGCAGCTTCTTCCATTTTTTTTACTAGGATAGAGGTCGACATACCCGCTGAACATAGCAATAGAATTTTCATCGTTGTTTCTCCTGTTATTGACACTTATTTGTGCTTTTTGTTGCCTATAGTGTTACGGGTAACTATTGATTCGGCAATACGTGATCTATCAAAAGTGTTATCTAGCTCAAATTTGATGAGTAATTAGGCTTTTTTTCGTGCTCAAGCTAACAATTATCCGGATTTTTCTTTGTTTTCTAGTTTTGTTACCCGTAATGTTACCCGTAACAAATATGAACGACACGAATGGAAGGGGATACCTCGTGCTTAATAATGCGTTTACAGAAAAGCTCAATTACTGGGCGGGCTGGTTTACCAGCTTGAAATACGTGATGGCTATCAAGCAGGCATTTGTCATGCTGATGCCAGTCATTATCGTTGGTGCGTTTGGCGTACTGATTTCTAACATGGTTATGGGTACTCAGTCAGGTCTTGCTGCCTTTGAAACATTTGCCTTTTTGGCTGAATACCGTCCAATCATGGGACAAATAAACTATGCAACACTGAACTTCTTGACCATCGGGGCCATCTTTATGATTGGTCTTGAGCTTGGCAAGCTTAATGGTCAAGTTAACGCTTACTCAGGTTTGCTTGCTGTTATCTGTTTCGTGGCGGTCATTCCGACTACCTATGAAGTGGTTGTAGCGGGTGAAGCGTTTGAAGTGAGCAACGTTATTGCTCGCCAATATACTGACACTAAAGGCTTATTCTTGGGTATGTTTATCGCAATCCTATCGGTTGAGGTATACAGCAAGCTTCTGAAAGTTAGCGCTTTACAAATCAAGATGCCTGATTCTGTGCCACCAAATGTGGCGAACTCGTTCTCTGCATTGCTGCCGTCTATCATCACAGTTACTGCGATTGCTACATTTGGCTTTGCGTTCTACGAGATTTCGGGAATGACGCTTTATGATGCAACGTATGCAGCGATTCAACGTCCGCTTGAAGGTGCTATCCAAAGTCTACCTGGTGTGCTTCTACTGATGTTCCTAGCTCAGGTTTTCTGGGTAGTGGGTATTCACGGTAACCAAATGATCAAGCCACTACGTGAGCCGCTGCTGCTTGGTGCGATTGCCGCAAATATGACAGCTTATGAAAACGGTGAAGAAATTCCGAACATCATTACGATGCCTTTCTGGGACATCTACATGAGTATCGGTGGTTCAGGTGTCACGATTGGCCTACTTGTCGCAGTCTTCTTAGTATGTAAGAAACGTAAAGATATGCGCGAGATTGCCAAGCTTTCTGTCGGTCCAGGTGCATTCAACATCAACGAGCCAGTGGTGTTTGGTATGCCTATCATGCTAAACCCGATTCTAGCGATTCCATTCATTATTACACCACTAATTACCGGTATGATTGGTTACTACGCAACAGCGATTGGTTTTGCAGGTAAGGCTGTGGTGATGATTCCTTGGACCTGTCCACCGATTCTGAGCTCATGGCTGGCGACGGGTGGTTCACTTGGTGCAGTGGTGACTCAGATCGCTTGTATTGTTACCTCGATTCTCATCTACCTACCATTTGTGAAAGTGTGTGAGAACCAGTTCAAAGAGCAGCTCGATAATCTAGAAAGCGAGCAAAAAACGGAAGCGAAAGAAGCGGTAGCTTAAGGACGCATAATGACTCAATACTCTATGAAGTTTCCTGAAGGTTTTATTCTTGGTGCAGCAGCGTCTGCATGGCAAACCGAAGGTTGGAGTGGTAAGAAAGATAGCCAAGATTCTTATATTGATGCTTGGTACAAGAATGACCGAAAAGTCTGGCATAACGGCTATGGGCCAGCTGTCGCGACTGATTTCTACAACCGTTATGTTGAAGATATTGACCTAATGCAGATGGTGGGGTTAACCCACTACCGCAGCTCCATCAACTGGTCTCGTTTTATGCTTGATTATGAGCAAGGGATTGTAGATGAAGAGTATGCAGGCTACGTTGATAAGGTCATTGATACCATGCTTGCCAAGGGTATCGAGCCGATGTTCTGTTTGGAGCATTATGAGCTGCCCGCTTATTTGCTCGAACATTACGGTGGCTGGAGCTCGCCTAAAGTGGTTGATATGTTTGTTCACTACGCGGAGGAAGTGTTCAAGCGTTACGCTCATAAGGTGAAGTATTGGTTTAGTTTCAATGAACCTATCGTGGTGCAAACCCGAGTGTATCTTGATGCGATTCGTTACCCGTACGAGCAAGATACCAATAAGTGGATGGTGTGGAATCATGCCAAAAACTTAGCGACGGCAAAAATCGTTAAAGCTTATCGTGACCAAGGCTACGACGGAAAAATCGGCGTGGTGCTAAACCCTGAAGTGACCTATCCACGTTCTAGTGCGGTGCATGACAAGCGAGCGGCTGAAATCTACGATTTGTTCTACAATCGTGTGTTTTTGGACCCGGCTATCAAAGGAGAATATCCGGCGGAGTTGTTGACGTTATTGAGAGGCAATGGCATTGATTTCGCACCAACGGAAGAAGACCTTGCGATCATCAAACATAATACTGTGGACTTTATTGGAGCCAACCTCTATTACCCACACAGAGTGAAAGCGCCGGAAGCGGAATGGCCAAAGCACGTGCCGTTTCATCCGAAAAAGTACTTTAGCGGCTTTGACTTACCGGGTAGAGAAATGAACTTCTCACGAGGTTGGGAGATCGATCCGGCTATTGTTTATGATATGGCGATGCGCATTAAAAATGAGTACGGTAATATCGAGTGGATCTTGAGTGAAAACGGTATGGGCATTGAAAATGAAGCTCAGTTCAAAGATGAACAAGGCCAGATTCAAGATGACTACCGTATTGATTTTATCTCAAGGCACTTGTTCCATTTGCTAAGAGCGATCGAAGACGGCGCAAACTGTAAAGGCTACATGCTTTGGGCGTTCACGGACAATGTCTCACCTATGAATGCTTTCAAGAACCGCTATGGCTTGGTAGAGATTGATCTGGAAGACAATCGCAACCGTCGGGTGAAAAAATCCGGCCAATGGTATAAAACCTTGTCTGAGACTCGATGTCTAGATATCGATCTGGATGATGAGTACCGCTAAACCCTAATATCGGCGAGTTTACATACTCGCCGTTCTTTTCTCCCAATTTTGTTTGCCCTGCCTAATATTACTAGCTATCTATTTGAATCTGATATAAAAATCGTTATTCTTCAACCGTCCCTACCTAGAGATTTGGATAACCGTTAGTTCATTAACAGCAAAAATGTTACAGTAACATTCACTACTACTTGAGAATTCGTTGAATGACTATGGAAGCAAAACGTTCACGCCCAACTTTGCAAGATATTGCTGATAGAGTGGGTATCACTAAAATGACGGTAAGTCGCTACATGCGCAATCCAGATTCGGTCGCCCAAGCGACTCGCGATAAAATCGCTCAAGTGGTTGAAGAGCTTGGATATATCCATAATAGAACGCCTGCGATGCTGTCGAAATCGTCGAGTAAAGCGATTGGTATACTGTTGCCTTCATTGTCTAACCAAGTATTTTCTAGCTTCGCGCAAGGTGTTGAGCATGTGACTAACCTCAATGGTTACGATACCTTGATCGCTCACTACAGCTACGATCGTGATGTGGAAGAAAAGAAAATCGAATCTTTTCTTTCTTATCAAGTAGATGGCCTAATTTTGACGGACACCAATCATACCGAGCGCACGCTGCAAATGATAAAAACCGCAGGTATTCCTGTGGTAGAAGCCATGGATTTACCGGTTAATCCTATTGATATGGCGGTCGGTTTGGACCATATGCAGGCGGCTTATGAAGTGGTGACGCAAATGATAGCCAAAGGTAAGCGCAATATCGCTTATTTTGGTGCTCGCCTAGATACCCGAACTCAGCTACGTATGCACGGCTATGATAAAGCGGTCACTGAGGCAGGGCTGGAACCTCTACACGTATTAACCAAAGAGCACTCTAGTTTTGCTTTGGGTAGTACTTTGCTCGACAAAGCTCTGCTAATTCAACCAGAGCTTGATGGCGTATTCTGCACCAACGATGATATTGCGATTGGTACTATTATGGCGTGTCGTGCTAAGCAACAACGAGTTCCTGAGGATATTAGCGTCGTTGGTTTTAACGCTCTGGATATGGGTAAAGTGATTAGCCCAACCTTGGCAAGTATTGATACACCACGATTTGAGATTGGAAAAAAGAGCGCCGAGTTATTACTATCGGCGCTATCAGGAGCCCCAAGCGAGCAAAAAGTTTTTGATATGGGCTTTACGATTACTGAGGGAGAGAGTCTCTAACTCAGAATCTCGCCTTAATGAAAACTCGGGGGTAGGCTCGCGGGGTCAACATGGTTTAGTCGGCAAAGAGGAAACTCGCTCCTCGGTCTGCTGCTGAGACGTTCTGGCGACAAGTTGCAAACAGATCTCTGCCCCAAGTCTGTTGATGGATTTCGGCATCATGAGCCTCTAGAGGGCGACTCTCGATACCTTCGAATACTTTGAGTTCTCCACGGTGGCAATCTAATCGAACCCTATCGCCATCTTGTATACGTGCAATGTTTCCACCTCGCAGGGCTTCTGGCGATACATGAATCGCTGCGGGGATTTTCCCTGACGCGCCAGACAGCCGACCATCGGTCACCAAGGCGACGTTAAAACCTTTATTTTGGATATTGCCAAGCAATGGCATCAATTTATGCAGCTCAGGCATGCCGTTAGCTGCTGGGCCATTAAAACGCACGACGACCACGCAGTCGCACTCGAGTTCGCCTCGCTGATAGGCTGCTTCCACTTGACTCTGATCGTTAAATACTTTGGCTGGTGCTTCGATAATCTGGTGTTCTGGTTTTACCGCCGACACTTTAACGATAGCTTGCCCTAAGTTACCTGATACTTGCTTTAACCCGCCCGTTTTTTGGTAATACTGCCTGTCATTAGCGATGACCTCAGGGTTTTTCGTCCCATTAGAGCGTAACCAAGTTAGGACCTGATCATCAGATTGAGTGTCTAATTCTGGGTAGCAAAGTTGATCTTCAAAACGGCCAAATGCCGTCACGGTATCGCGATGCAGTAACCCTTGCTGGTTGAGTCTGGTTAATAGAGCAGGGACACCGCCCGCTGCATGAAATGCATTGATATCACTGGTGCCATTCGGGTAAATATTGACGACCAGAGGTACGATGTTGGAAAGATCGTTGATGTCTTGCCAAGTTAGTAGCAAGCCTGCAGCTCGGGCGACGGCAATCATATGAATGCTGTGATTCGTGCTACCACCAGAAGCGAGTAGGGCTACCACACCGTTAATCAAGTTTTTTGCTGAGACTACGTCACACAATGGGCGATAGTTTGCTGAGCCTGCAATGCTACTGGCGATTCGCTTTGCGGCATCTTGTGTTAATGCTGTTCGCAGCGGGGAATCTGGTGGTACAAACGCGCTACCGGGTAGCATTAACCCCATGGCCTCAAACACTAATTGATTGGTATTGGCGGTGCCAAAGAAGGTACAGGTACCACTGCTGTGGTAAGCACGACATTCCATTTCTAGCAGCGAATCTTTACCAAGCTCTCCAGCGGCGTGCTGTTGGCGAATCGTGACCTTCTCTTCATTAGAGATTCCCGTTGCCATTGGACCTGCGGGAATAAACGCAGTGGGAAGATGGCCATACGCCAGCGCGCCCATTAATTGACCGGGCGCTATCTTGTCGCAAATACCAAGCAGTAAGTTACCATCAAACATATTGTGGCTGAGTGAGAAGGCGGTGCTTTGGGCGATAAGATCGCGTGAAAACAGCGACATATCCATACCCGGCTGTCCTTGTGTGACTCCGTCGCACATTGCGGGAACACAGCCCGCGACTTGCGAGGTATGGCCTAACGGACTTAACGCCTGTTGGATGAGTTCCGGATAACCCTCATAGGGCTTATGAGCGCTCAACATGTCGTTGTATGACGAGATGATAGCCAAGTTGGCGCTGGTGTTGTTGAGTAAGGACTGTTTGTCCGCATCGCACGCTGCAGCCACGGCGTGTGCAAGGTTGCCGCACGATAGTTGCGAGCGCCCTTTGCCTGCTAGTTTTTGCTTCGCAATATTCGCTAAATATTGTTGTATTAATTTTTCACTGCGCTGCTCGATACGCTGCGTAACGGCCAGTAAGGTTGTATGAGTCATGATACAACCTCAAGCGTGGCATTAGATAATTGGCTGCGGATATCACGAACGGCGGTCTGAATCACACGTTCTAGTGGCATGTCGATAGGTACAGTCAAGACATCCAGTTCACAATCAGGGCGTTCTAGAGCTTCAAACTGACTTCGCAGGAGGGAGCCTTTCATAAAATGCCCTCCTCGTTGTTCGACACGTTGTCGAATGAGTTCAAACTCTCCATCTAGGAACACAAAGATAAGGTTATTGTTGCCAAGTCTTAATGTGTCGCGGTACCCTTTTTTAAGTGCAGAGCAAACAATAACACCATGCTCATTCTTGCATCCTAGGCTGTACGCGGCATCGTTAATACGCGTCAACCATGGCGCTCTGTCATCATCAGTCAGCGGCATGCCTGAGGCCATTTTGTCGATATTGCTTCTCGGGTGAAGATCATCGCCATCGATAAACTTTGCGCCTAATACATCGGCAATCCCTTTGCCTACTGTGCTCTTACCTGAGCCAGAAACTCCCATCACAATAATGCACTTCCCCAAGTTCCCTCCTCACGAATCAAAATTTGATCCAATCCGCACAATTCAATTAATTCACAAACTGGACTTCATATTATCGATGTTACTGGTAACATGATACCGGTAACTTTTAATGTTGTGAACAAGAGCACATCCAGTTAAAAAACTTAATTACAGCCGAAATGAGGCTGGCATAGTGTTGATAAAATGCTAGCTCATCGGTTCACGATGTACTATTTGAGGGGTAACAATGTCGGTATTTCCAGAGAACTTTTTATGGGGCGGAGCTATCGCTGCTAACCAAGCTGAGGGTGGGCACCTAGAGGGCGGTAAAGGCCTAACTACGGTCGATATGATTCCGTACGGTGACAATCGTATGCCAATTAAGCTGGGTCTACGTGAGCAAGTAGCGCTCGATGAATCGGAGTTTTATCCAAGTCATGGAGCTATCGATTTCTATCATCGCTATAAAGAAGACGTCGCGCTATTAGCGGAAATGGGCTTCAAAGTGTTCCGGACTTCTATTGCTTGGGCAAGAATTTTCCCTAAAGGCGATGAGCTAGAACCTAATCAAGAAGGGATTGCTTACTACCAAGATCTGTTCCGTGAATGTCAGAAGCATGGTATTGAACCTCTTGTTACCTTATGCCATTTCGACGTGCCAATGCACTTGGTGAACACATATGGTTCATGGCGCAGTCGTGAAATGATTGGTTTTTTTGAGCGTTATGCTCGCACTTGTTTTGAAGTATTTGATGGTTTGGTTAAGTATTGGCTCACATTTAATGAAATCAACATCTTGCTAGCAAGTCCATTCTCTGGTGCTGGCCTGCTATTTAAAGAAGGTGAGAATAAAGAGCAGGTGAAATATCAAGCGGCGCACCATGAGCTTGTGGCAAGTGCTCTAGTGACCAAAATCGCCCATGAGATTAACCCTGATAACCAAGTGGGTTGCATGTTAGCGGGTGGCAACTTCTATCCGTACTCCTGCAAACCTGAAGATGTCAAAATGGCGCTTGATAAAGATCGAGAGAATCTATTCTTTATTGATGTCCAAGCCAGAGGCTATTACCCATCTTATGCTCAAAGAACGTTCCGCGATAAAGGTGTAGAACTTGAGATTCATGACGGCGACTTGGAGATTCTAAAGCACACTGTGGACTTTATTTCTTTTAGTTACTACGCCTCTCGTTGCGCTTCCGCTGATATGAATAAAGGCAACACCAGTGAAGCCAATGTCGTGAAGTCGGTTCGCAATCCACACCTTGAAGCCAGCGATTGGGGCTGGGTTATTGACCCTCTCGGTTTGCGTATCGCCATGAATACCCTTTATGATCGTTACCAGAAGCCGTTGTTTTTAGTAGAAAATGGCCTTGGAGCCAAAGATGTGGTGGAAGCGAATGGCGAGATTAACGATGACTATCGCATCGACTATCTGCGCGCTCATATCAAAGCGATGGGAGAGGCCATTGAAGATGGTGTGCCTTTGATGGGGTATACGCCTTGGGGGTGCATTGATTTGGTCGCCGCATCCACTGGAGAAATGAGTAAACGCTATGGTTTTATCTACGTTGACCGTGACAACAAAGGTAATGGTACGTTGAAGCGTTCTCGTAAGAAGTCGTTCTTCTGGTACAAAAAAGTGATTGAATCCAACGGTGGAGATTTGTCATAACCTCCGTTTCTCATTGGTGATTATGAAGGGGTGCCTATGTGCATCCCTTTTTTGTGTTTTAAAACTGAGGGGAATGTTTAGCGAGAACGAAACAATATGTTAATTTGGTTGCAGATTGTAACGGCTCATTTTGTCTAACTCGATGTGACCTTGTATTAATTTTGTTAATAAGCGTAGAAAACAGCAAAAAGCTCGGAGTTTTTGACAAGTAATTCCTTAACACTCAAAATACACTGCCTGCCATTGTAGTAGTCCAGTCGTCTTTTGCGGCTGAGTAGAGATTGAGGAACACACATGTTTACAGCAACAGATGTGCTAAAAACGGAGTTTGTTGAGCAGCCGCTTGAACAGCTCTGGTCACTGATCTCTCCACTTTACATGGTGGATGAGTCTCAATGGTTGAAACAGCTTTTACCTCTGGCGACGCCGCAAGGCGATGAAGCCCAGCAAATCCCACAGAAAACCACCGAGCTTATCGAAGCCATCCGTGCCGATAAAAATGCCATTCAAATGATTGATGCTTTGCTGCTTGAGTACAGTTTAGATACTCAAGAAGGCATTTTGCTGATGTGCTTAGCAGAAGCGTTAATGCGCATTCCTGATTCTGCAACAGCTGATGCGCTTATTCGCGACAAACTGAGTGTCGCTGATTGGAAATCTCACCTGAAAAATTCTGACTCTGTGTTTGTCAATGCGTCAACATGGGGTCTTATGCTGACGGGCAAAGTTGTCGGGCTTGCTGAGTCTGAATCACAAAGCCCAGCAAAAGCAGTGAACCGTTTAGTCAACAAGTTCTCAGAGCCTGTGATTCGTAAAGCCATGTATCAGGCCATGAAGATCATGGGGCATCAGTTTGTTTTGGGCCGCAGCATTGGTGAAGCTCAGAAGAATGGCAAAAAGATGCGTGATCGCGGTTTTACCTACTCTTATGACATGCTAGGTGAAGCGGCGCTCACTAAATCTGATGCTGACAAGTATTTCAAAGACTACCTGATGGCGATCGAAGCAGTAGGCAGTGATAAATACGGCTTAGATACTAGTCCAGCACCATCAGTTTCAATCAAGCTGTCGGCACTTCACCCTCGTTACGAAGTCGCTAACGAAGAGCGTGTGCTGACTGAGCTTTGCGATACGTTAACTCAGCTTCTCACTCGAGCGCGAGAGCTGGATGTGGCGATTACGATTGATGCGGAAGAAGCTGACCGTCTTGAGCTATCACTTAAATTATTTGAGAAAGTGTATCGTAGCGACGTGGCTAAAGGGTGGGGCAAGTTTGGTCTGGTGATCCAGGCTTATTCTAAGCGTGCACTTCCTGTTTTGGTTTGGGTTAACGCTTTAGCGAAGCAGCAAGGCGACCTGATTCCACTCCGCTTAGTGAAAGGTGCGTATTGGGACAGCGAAATCAAATGGTCTCAGCAAGCGGGCTATGATGCGTACCCTGTCTATACCCGTAAAGAAGCGACCGATGTTGCATACCTAGCGTGTGCTCGATTCCTATTGAGTGAAAACGTGCGTGGCAATATTTTCCCGCAGTTTGCGAGTCACAATGCACACACAGTGACGGCCATTGCGACAATGGCTCAGCACACCGATTACGAATTCCAGCGTTTACATGGTATGGGTGATTCACTTTATGACCATGTGATGGATACGCATAAACAGCCAGTACGAATCTACGCACCAGTGGGTAGTCACAAAGACTTGCTGCCATACCTAGTGCGTCGTCTGTTGGAAAACGGTGCAAACAGCAGCTTCGTCCACCGCCTTGTTGATGCGCGTTGTCCTGTTGACAGCTTAACTGTTCATCCGGTAGACGCATTGCTTGCCAATGACACCCTACACAACGCTAATATTGACCTACCTCCCGCTATTTTTGCCGATCGTAAAAACTCCGTGGGTGTGAACGTTGATATTGAGAGCGAAGTGAAAGACTACGAGCACAAAGTTGAAGTGTTCCGAGCTAAGCAGTGGCAAGGTGCTCCGATCATTAATGGTCAATCGCAATACGAAAGCATGATCAAGGAAGGTGCTAACGTTGATACGATCACTGCGCCTTATGATCGCCGTCTTGTCGTGGGGCAAGTGGCTATGGCTAACCTTGATCATGTTTCCGAAGCTATCCGAGTAGCAGAGCAAGGTTTCAATAGTTGGTCGCAGACGCCATATGTTGAGCGTGGTCAGTGCTTACTAACACTGGCAGACAAGCTAGAAGAAAATCTTCATGAGTTGGTGGCGATTTGCCATCAGGAAGCGGGTAAGACCATTCACGACAGTATTGATGAAGTGCGCGAAGCGGTCGATTTCTGTCGTTACTATGCGAAACAACCACATATTTTTGAAACGCAATCGGTACTTGGCTTTGACGGTCAGTCAAAAACATTGACACGCGGCGGACGAGGTGTGTTTGTTTGTATTAGTCCGTGGAACTTCCCACTGGCGATTTTCCTAGGTCAGGTCACGGCAGCATTGGTTGCGGGTAATACCGTTGTGGCTAAACCTGCGGAGCAAACTTCTCTTATCGCTGTACGTGCTGTTGAGTTAATGCTTGAAGCAGGCTTCCCTGCTGATGCGATTCAACTGATTACAGGACGCGGTGCTGATGTAGGTCAGGCGTTAACCTCGCACCCAGCGATTGCTGGTGTTGCCTTTACTGGCTCTACGCCAACGGCCCAGCGCATCAATAGCACGCTTGCAGCACGTCAAGTTGCGCCAGTACCATTTATTGCAGAGACCGGCGGTCAAAATGCGATGATTGTTGACTCGACCGCACTGCCTGAGCAAGTCGTTCGCGATGTTGTTCGCTCTGCCTTCGCTTCTGCCGGACAGCGCTGTTCTGCATTGCGTGTTCTGTTTATTCAAGAGGACATTGCGGAGCGTGTTATTAACCTGATTCAAGGCGCAATGGATGAGCTTAAAGTGGGCTTGCCATATCTGCATGCTACCGATGTGGGCCCAGTAATTGATGCCAATGCGAAGCAAAAACTACTGGCACATATTGATGCGATGGCAAAACAAGGCAACAAAGTGGCGCAACTGTCGCTTGATGCTGAGTGCCAAGAAGGGGATTTTGTACCGCCTTGTGCGTTTGAAATTTCTGATATCTCTGTGCTAACGGAAGAACATTTCGGTCCTATTCTCCATATCGTCCGCTTCAAAGCATCTGAACTACCAAAAGTGGTTGATAGCATCAACGCCACAGGTTTTGGCTTGACGCTAGGTGTCCACAGCCGTAATGAATCGACGTACGAGTGGGTGGAAAAACACGCTCGAGTGGGGAACTGCTACATCAACCGTGATCAAGTCGGTGCGGTGGTAGGGGTTCAACCATTTGGAGGACAGGGTCTCTCCGGAACTGGACCAAAAGCAGGTGGCCCACACTACCTATATCGCTTTACTGATGTCATTAACGCCAACGCTAATCAAGCGGCGAAATAAGGAGAAAAATCATGGTCAATAACGCAACTATTTTCTCCGATGTTTTGACAGCATGGGAAGGTTGGAATCTTAGTGATTTTGCTGAGCAACGTGAGTGCTTACTTTCTGCTCAGCGTAATATGAATGAACTGAACGCTACGCTCGCTAGCGTGATGGCATTCCATATTCAACAAGCTAACGTGTTATTAGCTAACCCGCATGTGATGCCAGGGCCAACGGGTGAAACCAATGAGCTTTATGCGGCGGGGCGTGGTGTGGTTTTAGTGGTTCTAGAGAGCGAAGAAGCACAAGCTAAGATCGCGGCAATGGCGCAAATTACCGCAGCACTTATCGCTGGTAATGGTGTCATTGTTTGTTCTGGTAACGACAAGTTTAATCAAATTTTAAAATCGGCAGTCGAGCGTTCTCAACTGCCTACTAACCTAGTTCAATTTGTGGCTTTAGAAGAAGCTTCCACCTTTATCGAGTTCGATGTACGAGTGGTTGGTCTTGTTGGCTCTAAAGACACTGAATGGCAGGTTAACCATCAACTGGCTAATCGCGATGGAGCGATAGGTCTTTTGGTGTCTGAGACGGATTTGGCGCTGCTGCCTGTGGCGCACGATCCGAATCTCGTGTTGAGGTTCATAACAGAAAGAACAAGAACCATCAATATTACAGCAGTGGGGGGCAACGCTACTTTGCTTGAGCTTGGTAGCTAGTGACATAAGGTTACGGACCCCTACCAGCCTCCAATATCACCGTTATGTTGGAGGCTGTATTCTAGGATGAGGAAATAATAATGATTCAAAATAGCTTCGCTATTACAACTACTTTCATCGCTTATTTGGCGTTGATGCTCGCTATCGGTGTGATTGCTTACAAGCGCACGGCCAATTCTAGCGACTACTTTCTAGGTGGTCGTTCATTAGGACCATGGCCAGCGGCTTTGTCTGCAGGTGCATCGGATATGAGTGGCTGGTTACTGCTAGGTCTTCCTGGCTATGCGTATGCAGCAGGTATTGAAGCTTTCTGGCTTGCTGGCGGCTTGCTGGTAGGTACATGGCTAAACTGGCTAATCTGTGCAAAACGACTACGTACTTACAGTATTACTACTGACGCACTGACCCTGCCTGAATATTTGTCTCGTCGTTTTAACGACAATTCAAAAGTGATTCAGGTTGTATCTGCGTTCTTCATTTTGCTTTTCTTCCTTTTCTATACCAGTTCTGGTCTAGTGGCAGGTGGTAAACTGTTTGAAACAGTATTTGGCTTGGATTACACCATTGCCGTCATCATCGGTACGGTATGTGTTGTCTCGTACACGTTATTCGGTGGCTTCCTAGCAGTATCTTGGACTGACTTAGTTCAGGGCCTGTTGATGGCAGCGGCACTGATGATTGTTCCTGTGATTGGTATGCAAGGTGGGTTCGGTCAGCTAACGTCTGATCTTGAAGCCATTAACCCAGAGCTTCTTACTCTATGGAATGACACGAAAGGCCAGCCGCTATCTGCAATCGCTATCATCTCTCTAGTGGCATGGGGTCTAGGTTACTTTGGTCAGCCACACATCCTCGCGCGTTTTAAAGCATCTCGTTCAAACAAAGACTTAACGACTGCTCGTCGTATTGCTGTCGTTTGGTCTGCGTTGTCTATGCTTGGTGCAATGCTAGTGGGTGTTGTAGGTCTGGTTTACACTACAGGCACTGGTGGCGATGTACTGGCAGATGGTGAGAAAATCTTCATGTTACTAGTTAATGCGCTATTCCACCCAGTAGTCGCTGGTATCCTTTTGGCTGCAATTCTCGCGGCTATTATGAGTACAGCGGATTCTCAGCTATTGGTGTCTTCGTCGGCGTTGGCAGAAGATTTCTACAAGCAAATCATCAACAAAGATGCGACATCTGAGCAAGTAGTGATGGTAGGTCGTGTCGGTGTTATCTTATTGTCAATTATCGCACTGGTTCTTGCGATGACTCCAGACAGCTCGGTACTTGGACTAGTGTCTTATGCGTGGGCTGGGTTCGGTGCTGCCTTTGGTCCTGCAATCCTACTAAGCCTATACTGGTCTGGTATGAACCGTAATGGCGCTATCGCGGGTATTTTAGTTGGTGGTGTGACTATCGTAGTTTGGAAGCAGCTAACTGGCGGCATCTTCGATATCTACGAAATCGTTCCTGGGTTTATCCTATCTTGGATTGCGATTATGGTAGTTAGCTCAATGACTGGTGGCCCAGACAAAGCGGTTCAAGCTCAGCATGAAGCATTTGAGAAGAACCTAGTCGAGTTAGACTAATCACCATCTTTGTGATTTAGCATAGTTAATACATCAAATGGCCCTCAGTTACTGAGGGCCATTTTTTAGTTCTATTAATACAGAAAAGTGTATGCCACTCAGACAATTGAAGATAAATCTCAATAACTGAATCATATTTAATCGACTTCTAAATTCTGCACTATCGTTCAAGCGAATCGGTTTGATTAACATGCACCTCGTCAGCTTAACAAAGCAAAATAATTTTGAACGAGGTATCCATGAAACAGTCAACTAAAACGCTCTTCACACTCCTTCCGCTTACTATGGTTATGGCCCAGGCACTCAATGCCGCGCCATTAGATAGTTATGACTTCACTGCTAACTCAAAGGGTGCAACGTCATACACGGCAAAGGCCAACCAAGAGGTTTACAAGCAGTTAGACTTCAACAATAAAAAAGCGTTTGAAGAAGTAGATCGCGGCTTTATTGCTCCCCTAGATAATGGTGGATTCATCAAAGGTATTGCTGATGTGCCAGCAATGCAATTTGTGCAAGGTAAACAAGCGCCAGATACGGTGAACCCGAGCTTATGGCGTCACTCTCAGTTGGTAAACCGTGGTGGTTTGTACGAAGTGCTACCAAACAAAATCTATCAGGTACGCGGTAATGATGTGTCTAACTTAACCATCATCGAAACGGACAACGGCATCATTCTTTACGATATCGAATATTCACCAGAAACCATGAAAGCGGCTTATGAGCTTTACGCGAAGCATCGAGGCAACCGTCCGTTAAAAGCTATCATCATTTCACACTCTCACACCGACCATTATGGTGGCATTGAAGGTGTTATTAAGTCAGGTCTTGCATCTGAGGAAGATATTGCGAGTGGCAAGATTCCAGTATATGTACCACAAGGTTTTGTTGAGCATGCCGTAGGTGAAAACGTGCTGTTTGGTAACATTATGAGTCGTCGTGCTGTGTACCAATATGGCTTCCTGCTACCGAAAAATGAAAAAGGTATTACCACAGCAGCGCTAGGTCCGCTGGTGGCTGCGGGTGCTAATGGCTTGCCAACTACGGTTCACGAAATCACTAAGCAAAAAGAATCGGTTACCATTGATGGTTTGCAATTCGACTTCCGTTTGGTTCCTGAATCAGAAGCGCCATCGGAAATGGTCTTCGAAATCCCAGCTTGGGGTGCGGTTTCTATGGCTGAAGACGTTAATCACCTTCAACACAACATTTACACGATGCGCGGCGCTAAAACGCGTGACGCTGGTAAATGGGCGAAATACATCAATAATGCGATTGTTGAATGGCACGACAGTGCGAAAGTGCTATTTGGCCCTCATACATGGCCAACTTGGGGTAACGAAGAAGTCATTAACTACATGAAAGGTCAGCGTGATTTGTACAAAGCGATTAACGACCAAACCACTCGATTAGCTAACTACGGTTATCGTCCAAGAGATATTGCTAAGAAGATCGAAATCGCTGACCCGATCATGAAACAGTGGAACAACCGAGATTACTACGGCAACTTCGAAAACAATGTCATTGCTACCTACGTTAACAACCTAGGTTGGTTCGACGGTAACCCAGTGGAAATAGCTCGTCACACTGATGCAGATACCGGTAAGCGTTATGTTGAGAGCTTTGGTGGCGAGGATGTCGTGATTGAGAAAGCGCTGGATTACTACCAACAAGGTGATTATGCATTTACTGTTCAGCTGCTAAACAACATTGAGTCGTATAACAAAGACAACAAGAAAGCCAATTACTTGATGGCTGATGCGTTTGAACAACTAGGCTTCCAAGAGGAAACCGCGCTTAATCGCAACTGGTATTTGACGGCTGCAAAAGAGCTTCGTAACGATAACTTGTTGCCACAAGTTGTGAACTCAGCAGGTCCAGATGTGATTAAAGCCATTCCTTCTGATTTGATGATGGATGTGTTCGCAACACGTATCGTTCCTCAGAAGTCATTAGACGCAGGCCGAATTGCCTTTGATTTTGAATTAAACGGAGAATCATTTGGTGTAGAAGTCGAGAATGGTGTAATGAACTCAGCGCTGGATTATCACCCTCAAGATTCAATGGGTACGATCAAAGCCGATAACATGACGCTGTTTGGTATCATCAGCCACAAACTGACAGTAAAAGATGCCCTTGCTACTGGTGCGTTAAAAGTAACCGGAGACCAATCGGTACTGAACAAGTTTATGGGCGTTCTAGATAGCAATATCCCAGCAAACTTCAACTTGATTCAACCGCGTATGAACTAATCGTACAAAATAAGTAGACAAACGAGAAAGCCCACGTTGTCGTGGGCTTTTGTCTTTTCAGACAATGGATTAACCATCCATATCTTCTTTATTGCGTTGCTCTAACCACATCGCATTGATGACCCCGAAGGAGCATGCGAGCAACACACCTAGAACCCAACAGATATACCACATACGTTTTATCTCCCTAGTACAGCGATGTGCTGTTGTCTTCAATGAATTGCTTGTCGATTCGGCCGAACATCTTGTAATAACACCAAGTCGTGTATCCAAGGATTACAGGGACAACCACAACGGCGACCACTGAGATGATGCTGAGCGTTTTGTAGCTTGATGTGGCATCCCACAACGTCAAGCTGTGAGAAGGTTCTAAACTTGATGGAATAATCATTGGAAACAGCGCAATGCCTGCGGTCAATATGATGGTTAGAATTGCCAGACTCGAGCACAAAAATGCCCAGCCACCGCGCTTCGCCATGGACAGCAGCGCCGAGAAAAGTAGCAAAGCGCATGCCCCAAGGGGTACGATAAATAACGTAGGATATCGAACAAAGTTATGCAGCATATTATGGCTGACAACCGAGACCTCTTTGCTTACTGGGTTTGAAACGCCATTGGTATCGATAAGGCTTTGGATGATATAGCCATCTTGGCCATTGGCGATGACGCCACCGACAACGAACATAATCAGCGCGGTACACGCGGTCCACACTGCGATGGATCGAGCTCTTTCATTAAGCTCTCCCACCGTTTTTAGTTGCAGGAAGGTAGCTCCTTGAAGCAGAGTCATGGCCATCGCGACGACACCGCACACTATGGGGAGTGGAGTAAACAAGCTCCAAAATCCGCCCTTATAACTGATCATCAGCAATTCATTGAGCTCGAATGGCAGACCTACAAATAAATTACCAAAGCCAATACCAAATACTAAAGGTGGTACGAGACCACTGACCGTTAAAGCAATATCACAAGCGCGTCGCCATCTAGGGTCGTCAATTTTGTTTCGATAATCCATGCCAATAGGGCGTAACCATAGCGCGGCAAGAACCAGAACCAGCGCCAAGTAAAAACCAGAGAAAGCCGTAGCATAGACGGCAGGCCAGATGGCGAAAATCGCTCCCCCCGCAGTGATCAGCCAAACTTGGTTACCGTCCCAATGTGGCGCGATGCTATTGATCATAATCCTACGTTCAACATTACTTCTTCCGGCAATAGGCAGTAGCGCGGCGACGCCCATATCGAAGCCGTCCGCGATAGCAAAGCCGATGATCAGTATGCCGACGATCGCCCATGTGAAGAGGCGGAGTGTTTCATAGTCAAACATATGATCTCCTTATTTGTAGTTGTCTATAACATTGTCGAGTGAACGGTTTTGTTCGTGATAGTAACGCCCGGTTTTCAGTACACTTGGCCCGCGGCGGGAGAATTTCACCATCAAATACATCTCAGCGATAAGGAACAGGGTATAGAGCACGTAAACGGCTCCTAGCGAAATCCAAATATCACTGGCAGCCAAGTCTGAAGTGGCCATACTGACAGGCAGAACTTCACCAATGGCCCACGGTTGTCGGCCATACTCAGCGACAAACCATCCAGCTTCACAAGCTATCCATGGCAATGGAATCGCCCAAAGTACTGATTTAAGTAGCCATCGTTGGCTGCCGATTTTCTGACGGCAAACTTGAATAAACGAAAAGCCAATCAGCGCGAACATCAAGACGCCACACACCACCATAATTCTGAAGCTCCAGAACAGTGGTGCGACTTGCGGAATGGTGTCTTGTGTAGCCATTTTTATTTGTTGTTCGCTGGCATCAGAGACATTGGGTGCGTATTTCTTCAGCAGAAGGCCGTAGCCAAGGTCAGACTTAACGTCATTGAACTGAGCGATGTTCTCGGCGGTTTTATCACCATTTCTTAAACGCTGGAGTAAACCATAAGCGATCATTCCGTTGCGTATTCGTTGTTCGTTGATTGCCATGAGATCACTGATACCCAACACAGGTTTATCCAAAGAGCGTGTTGCGATAATGCCCATGAGATAGGGGATCTTAAGCGCATAATCGGTTTCCATGGTTTCTTGATTGGGAAGTCCGAAGACGGTAAATGAAGCTGGTGCTTCTTCGGTGTGCCATTCCGCTTCAATCGCTGCGAGCTTAACCTTTTGAACATCGCCAAGTTCATAACCAGATTCATCGCCCAGCAGAAGTGTGGAAAAGATGGCAGCCATGCCAAACGAACAAGCGATAGCAAATGAACGTTTTGCAAATGCTACGTCCCGATTTTTCAGCAAGTAGTAAGCGCTGATACCCATGATAAATAGTGCACCAGTGGTGTAACCTGCGGCGACGGTATGAACGAATTTCACTTGTGTCACTGGGTTGAAAATCACGTCGGTGAAACTGGTCATTTCCATACGCATTGTTTCAAAATTGAACTCAGCACCGACAGGGTTTTGCATCCAGCCATTAGCCATCAAAATCCAAAGACCAGAGAAATTTGAACCCAGTGCAGTAAGCCAAGTAACAGTGAGGTGTTGACGCTTACTTAACCGATCCCAACCAAAGAAGAACATCCCTACCAATGTCGATTCAAGAAAAAAGGCGACTAGTGCTTCAATCGCAAGCGGGGCCCCAAAGATGTCACCAACGTAGTGAGAGTAATAGGACCAGTTAGTACCAAATTGAAATTCCATGGTTAAGCCGGTTGCAACCCCGACGGCAAAGTTGATTCCAAAGAGCTTGCCCCAGAACTTGGTCATATCCTTGTAAATGGTTTTGCCCGTCATCACATAGACCGATTCCATGATGGCCAGCAAGAATGATAGCCCTATGGTGAGAGGCACGAATATAAA
This sequence comes from Vibrio sp. McD22-P3, assembly GCF_021568915.1. Lineage (NCBI taxonomy): Bacteria > Pseudomonadati > Pseudomonadota > Gammaproteobacteria > Vibrionales > Vibrionaceae > Vibrio > Vibrio sp. McD22-P3. Next base: position 25,601 of record NZ_JAKGTN010000027.1, on the reverse strand, counting down.
ATGATACAGCGCGGTACTAGCAAATTGCAGACGCGACAGATCAACGACATCTGTTAACATAGCATCCCCTTCCCGCTACGAGCGTAGCGGGTAGAAATAGTAGAAAGATTGGTTTTTATTTGGTGATTAAGCGTTTGCAGGCTTGTTTAGAAAGGGCTTTTTTAGCCAGTAATCGAGGCTTAGATAACGACCACCGCCGTAGACAAAAAGCACCATTAACATCACGAAGTAGGTGGCAGCGAATTCCATACCGTTGTTGAGCATAACAGGGTCACCAAGTTCGGTGATGTAGTTGTAGCGGCCCGGAAAGTTTTCCGCTAACCAAGTGATAAAGCCGTTTAGACGAATGGTTGATTCCATACTCTCTGTCGCAATCGCATCCCAGCCATGTTTCCAATGCACCATGGCACTGGCCACACTCATCATAAAAATCATAGGAATCGCGATAATGCGAGTAAACAAGCCTAGGGCTATACAGATACACCCGACGACTTCAGTTGCAGCAGCGAGGAACGCAAGAAGTTCTGGAAATGGGAGGTTAAGTCCACCGTCTGCTACGGGGGCGCCAAACCAGGCAACCGTGCCTGCGAATCCCAGTACTTTAGAGCGCGCTCCGACATAGATAACCGGAACCAAGAAAAGACGAATAGACAGTAGAACCAAAAAGTCGATTTTTCGGCACTTGTCGATAAGGTTGTCATACCAAGTTAAGACTGACTTAATCATTTTATTCTCCTAGGGTGTTGATGTTTAACAGCCCGAGATGGGTGAAATGTTGTATCCAAAGACGTATATCGAAATCGGCGAGTTGAGCTTCAGTTTGTTGTTGGAATGTCTGTAAGCTCGAACAATATGAGGGCTGAAGGATCTGAATCAGCGCCACATCGATGGGCCGAAGTTTTTGTGAGACAACATGGTGTTGAGCGTTTCGAAATACCGCGTAGTAGTTTGATGGAGTGCTATCGGTTATTTGTATCGAGTGACTAGACACCTCAAAAGGCAACTCCACTAAGTGCAGAGTGGGATTGCAGCTCAAGGTGTATTGCTCAGGGTTCTGATACACAATGTCACTGCAAGACTCGATATTGATTCGAGCTTGGTTAATTTCTGCGCCGAAGGCGATCCACTCGTACTCAAGTACCATAAGGTCAAGTTGGTTGACCCAAGTACCATGCTGAATGAACTGCACGAACTCTGTCGCGATGTGATGAAACTCAGGTTCCATTGCACAATGCTGCAACAGAAAGTCTTCCACTAACTGAACCAAAGCTTGATGACCGACTCGCTCAACGAAAAAAGGAAAGGTATTGTTTACGACACCAAAAACGTTGTCGCGAATAAACTCACCGTATTGGCATCCCTCAGTGCGACCTAATCGTATCTTCTGCGCAAGTGCTTCAGTTTGCTGAAGCATCAGTCCTGGAGGGCTAAGCATAGAGGACCCCACTTTCAGACAGCTGGACTTGTCGTTCAGCAGCTTTGACAACTGCATGGATGTCTCGCAGCTCTTCGGTAAGGACTACAAGCGGCGGCACGTTGTGGTCTCTCTCTAACAGCAGTGGTTTGTTGCCGTGGAGGTTAAACACATAATGAGCCAATTCAATTACTGAGTCAGGGACGGGTTTGCCATGAGTATCGAGTAATGACTGATCGCTCTGCTGCAGATGTCCTGCAATGTGGTAATAGCGAATCGCGTCGCTCGGCAAGCTTTGCAGCATCTCATAAGCATCAAAACCGTGGTTGATGCTGTTGACGTAGACATTATTGATATCCAGCAGCATCTGACAGCCAGATTTCTCGATAAGCTCTGCAAAGAACTCGCCTTCAGGAATGTCGTTGTCATAATTGTGATAAAACGAGATGTTTTCGAGCACCAAAGGCCTAGCGACCACGTCTTGCACGCGTTGGATTCGAGAGGCTAGATAGTCGATATTCTCTCTGCTTCTTGGGATCGGTAGTAGGTCATAAAGATAGCCCTGACTGTCCCGAGAAAAACTCAAATGGTCGCTGTAAATCTCGATATCAAACTCATTAAGAAAACGGGCGACATCTTTCAGGTAGCTTTCGTTTAACGGCACGCAATCACCAATGGATAGACTGAGACCGTGAGCAACCAAGGGGTATTTGTCAGCGATTTGCTCCAAACGCTCCCGTTTTTCGCCACCAAGATTCATCCAGTTTTCAGGTGCGAGCTCGAGAAAGTCGATATCGGGATGCTTAGGCATGTCACTCAGCATATCCACATGCTCCATACGCAGACCCAATCCCTTGCTGGTGTTGGTTATTGTCCGCATACTCCACCTGTCACCTTACTGTTTGCTGATGTCACTGCGTCCGCAGGCGCATTGATACCTTGACCAGAGAGGCCGCACTTCCCGTCACGCGCGCGCACTAACTTATCTTGTGGATCGCTATCGAGCTCTTGTTTTTCAAAGCGTTTTTCGGTTCCACATTTACCTGCGGCACATTTACCGCCATGCTGTTCTGTTGGCTGAGCGGTAACAGGAGCTTCAGCAGATTCACTGATGGCAGCGAGTGCCGAGTTCATTGATACCAGTGAGCTGAGTGCGATTGATATAGCCATTTTATTGTTCATTTGAAGTCTCCTTGAAAGACGCCATTGGGAAGCTCGACAGATCACGAGCAGAGAATATTTTTCCTTTGTAGTACTTTTTCACGATCTCCACTGACTGTGCTTTACGCTTGAGGCCTAGCCCCATCCAGTGATTTAAAATCAGTAGCTTAGGATTAATTTCAGCGGCAATTTCCCCCACGGTCGAAGGTTTCGCATGCATAAACGATGAGATAGCATCGGCTTCTTCGTGAATGGCCATAGGCATTACTAGAATGTCAGCGCCTTTGGCAAAAGGAATGAAGGCGGGATTACTGCCATTTTGGTCTGCAGAAATAACAATGACGCCGTCCTCACTTTCAATTCGGTAGGCCAAAGTAGGTACATCTCCATGAGGGATGCCGAGTGCATAAACAGTAAGCCCATCTAATTCGTAGATTTTTTGTGGTGTGGTTTCTTGATAAGAAACATCGGTGAGGGTGATTGGGAACAGGCCATCTGAGCCATCATAAAGTCCATTAAGGTAAGCGTAAGCTCCGTGTTCCTGATTGAACATCGCATCCATATAGCCTGTTAAACTCGGGAATGCAGAACCAGCTTTTGGACCGGTGATATCTAGTGCGTCCTCACGTTCGAAAAAGTAAGCGCCTTTAAGCAGGGCAGGAAGATCGGCAACGTGATCGGTGTGGAAGTGAGTGATGGCTAAAAGATCGAGGTCTTCGAGTTTGCCTCCTGCTTGGCCAAATCGTAGGTAGTTACCACCACCCGCGTCAATCATGATTCTTGATTTGCCTTTCCACCAAATCAATTCTCCCGAAGAGGCGCGCATATCATCAGAGATGGGACCTCCAGAACCAAGGATTTGTAGGGTAAAGTCTTTATCTAGGGGTTCGAGATTGATTGCAAAAGATTGTGTCGCCCCAAGTGAGCAACTTAGCGCGACTGCCAGCGCTTTTATCGGCCATTTCATAACCATTTCCTATCGTTTTTGTCATCGACTACTTTTGGTCAAAGTGTGAAAGTGCAGACAGGTAATCATTAAGTTTGTTGATCTCTGTCAAAGCACGCCGATACGATAAGGAAAAATCAGGGTTAAGTATGTATGAATATATTTAATGTTACGTTTAGTTAATATGAACAAAAAATAGCAACGGACCTCCAGTTATCCTGTAAGGTCCGTTGTGCTTAGAGGTTGTTTTGTTGAGTCAAATTCAATTGTTTTTCAACAATTTTAGTAGAGAACGGCTTTCGCTTTGTCTGAGTCAATATTGTCTTTGGTTACATAAACAACACCAGTATCAATATAAGATGCGACTTTCTTTCCGCTCAGGATTTGAGAAACCGTTTCTACACCCATGTTACCCATGCCGTAAGAAGACTGGACAACGGCACCGTCTAACACACCATCACGAATAAATTGTTGGATATCTGAGTTACCATCAAAGGCGACCGCAACAATTTTTCCAGTGTAGCCGCGTTGTTGAATAGCACGTGCCATACCTACCGCTGTTGGTTCGTTAGAACCGAAAATGCCTACTAAGTCATTATTCGAAGCTAAGACGTCAATAGTTTGGTTTAGAGCGGTAACCATATCCGCATTGGAGTAGTAAGGACCGATAACTTCGTAACCTGCCGCTTCAATGGTTTCTTTAAAGCCACCGTCACGCTCCATAGCAGAGCCAGATCCAGCAGTAAAGCTCATCATTGCCACTTTGCCTTTCTTGCCATTGAGTGACTTGATCATTTTTTCTGCGGCAAGTTTCCCTGCTGCACGGTTATCAGTAGATAGGAAAGCTTGGTGATACTTACCGTCGTCATTAAGGCCTGAGTCGATAAGAGCAACAGGAATTCCTTTCTCCCATGCTGCCTTAAGTGCAGGTACTAATGCATTAGGGTCAGTAGGTGCAACTACAAGCCCAGATACTCCGCGGTTTAGTGCGTTTTGTATCATGTTGACCTGCTCATCAACCGCAGTTTCTGCTGCTGGTCCTTGGAAAGTGATGTTGTATGCAGGAAGCTCTTTAGAGGCATCAACTGCACCGCCTTTAACATTTTGCCAAAAGTTGGAGTTTTCCGTTTTGACAACAACCGCAATCTCTTTCTGAGCAGCAGTAGCATCAGTGGAGTGGCCAGCAAAGGCAAATGCGAGTCCCATCGCAGCGACAGTAGCAATCTTATTAACTTTCATATCTTTAACATCCTTTTTGGATTTTGTAGTAGGGTTTTTCACTTTTGTGGTTTGTTGCATACGGTATTGGTCGTACGCCACGGTAGCGATGATGACGCCACCAATTACGATTTGTTGAACGAAGAAGCTAACGCCATTCATATTTAGGCCGTTTCGCAGGACACCGATAATAAATGACCCGACAACCGCACCAAATACAGTTCCCACTCCACCCATCAAAGAGGTTCCACCGACCACGGCAGAAGCAATGGCATCAAGCTCTGCCATGACCGACCCATTTGGCTGTGCAGTAACAAGTCGACTCGCAATAATGACGCCAGCAAGTCCTGCTAAGAAACCAGAGGCGACATAGGCAGCGGTTTTGACTTTTTGAGTATCGATACCGGAAAGACGAGCGGCTTCTTCGTTTGATCCTATTGCGTATAGGTAGCGGCCAAGGCGCATTTTCGTTAATAGGAAAGAGAATGCTGCAACTACCAGCAACATGACGAGCACGGGATAAGGTATGCCTGCAAATTTAATGATTGGGAAACCATTCTCACCAATCTCAACCATGCGGAATAGTGCGCCATTACCTAAGTAAGAGAAGGACTCAGGCATCCCTGAAACTGGGGCTGCATTAGTGATGTAGAGTGCTACACCACGAGCCATCATCATCATACCTAGTGTTGCGATAAATGGTGGGAGGCGCAGTTTAGATACACATAGTCCGCTAATAAGACCACAGAAGGCCCCTGTCAACACTCCTACAGCCATACCCACGGGAACTGGCATTCCAGCATTTACTGCCATGGCCGCGGTAACCCCTGAGAGCGCCATAACTGAGCCTATGGATAAGTCAATGCCACCTGTTAGTATCGTCAACATTACACCGATACCTATAATAGTGATCGTTGATGTTTGAAGGCCTACGGTCATGGCATTGTCCATACTAAAAAAGTGTGGACTAGTGATGGAGAAAGCAATAATTAGTGCGAATAATCCGCCTAGCGATGCTAACTTCTGTAGCATATCCTTGTGTTTTTCGTTCATCACACTGCCTCCTCATATAGTGGGAACATGTTTTTAACTCCTGTTGCGTATTGCATAATTTCTTCTTGAGTCGTGGCTGCGGTTTCAAGCATTGCGGTCATCACTCCCTCTTTCATGACAATGACTCGATCAGACATACCTAATACTTCCGGCAACTCAGATGAAATCATGATGACTCCAATCCCATGTGTTGCTAGCTCATCTAAAAGTTCGTAGATGGCGTATTTGGCACCAACATCGATACCTCGAGTAGGCTCATCGAAAATCATGACTTTCGCATCTCTAAACAACCACTTACCAATCACTACTTTTTGCTGGTTACCACCAGAGAGGTTTCCAACCAACTGTTCGACGGTTGGGGTCTTTATTTGCATCTTGTCGATGTATTGATTCGCTGCGTCTACCTCAGCTTGATTGGATATTATTCCGAGATTCGAACTCACTTTGTCCATTGAGGCCATAGTTGTGTTCTCTCTTATGGACATTTTGACGGCAATGCCGTTTAGTTTTCGGTCTTCGGAGAGGTAGGCGACGCCGGCCTTGATTGCGTCAGAAGGAGTACGAATGACCTTCTTTTGTCCGTGGACGAAAAGTTCGCCGTCAGTGAGTTTATCGGCACCAAACAGCGCTCTAGCAAGCTCTGTACGTTTCGCACCGACTAAGCCTGTAATTGCTAAGATCTCGCCTTTACGAAGGTCGAAGTTCAATGGTTGGAAGACCCCTTCCCGAGCTACATTCATTACGGAGAAAATGAGGTCGTCTTGAATAACGGCTTGCTTTGGTGGGAAGTGATTATCCAGAGTTCTGCCAACCATTTTGGCAATGATCTCATCCATCGAAATTTCACAAAAACGATGGTTTGACACATACTGACCATCTCGGAAGATAGTTATATGGTCACATATCCGACGTAGTTCATTCATTCGATGTGAAATGTAGACGATGGCGACACCTTTGGCTTTAAGCTTATCGACCAACTCAAAAAGCGCATCGATTTCTTTATCCGTTAGAGCTGAAGTCGGTTCATCCATAATGAGAATTTCAACATCAAAGCTAAGAGATTTAGCAATCTCGACCATTTGTTGTTTTGCTACAGACAAAGTATTTACAATGTCCGTCGGCTCTACGTCTATATCGAACATCTCAAGTAGCTTCTTGGCTTCTGACCTCATGGTTTTATAGTCAATTAAGCCGTTCTTAAGTGGTTCTCGAGCGAAGAAAATGTTCTCTGCCACGGACAGATGAGGAATAAGGTTCAGCTCTTGGAAAATCATGGATATGCCGGCTTTTTGGGCTTCCAGAACAGAATCAAATGCGATCGTTTGCCCTTTATACTGAATATACCCTTCGTCAGCTTTATGTACGCCTATCAACACTTTCATTAATGTTGACTTCCCTGCTCCGTTTTCACCCATTAGGGCGTGCACTTCGCCTGCCCGCAATTGAATGTTCACGTTTTGCAGAGCTTGAACGCCGGTGAAAGCTTTCGATATGCCACTCATCGTGAGTAATGGACTGCTCATATTGGTTCCTTGCAAATTGGAAAGTTATTCTTCTCAGCAGGTGTACCTTCTCTGCTGACGATTTCCTTATGAACAAATAATATACTCGAAATATTTCGAATGGTAACGAAGTCTTACGATTATAAGGGGTCGATCACATAATTGATGACTGTCTCAACAAAGTAAACTGGGATACCACTAGTTTTTTGGATGTAAAGTTTTAATTTAAGTTTATGATTTATAATATAAATTATTTATTATTAGCAATGACTAGATAGTAGGTATTTTTTTAGGACTAAGAGAGATATGAAAGTGAGTTTGGCTTTTTTTCTTTCAAATAATTACGAGTGGCGAGTGCCACCCGTAACGTGACATAAGGAATTAGACAAATTGAGCCATATGACGGTTCAGGTGGTATTGGTATGATTCTGCTATTGTCCGGTAGGTTTGAACGTTTTTCGCAATTGGTGTGACAGACTTTTCCTCATCTACCTTAAGCGTATTCGAACATATGTCCGTTATCTGAGTGGGTTGATAAAGGTTTTCGTGAGCCCAACATGCTTGAATTGCAGCACCTACAGCTGCTGCTTCGGTCGAAACTGGACACCAAAGTGGTAAGTTGGTTACGTCCGATATCAGTTGCCGCCACATTTTACTCTTTGCCCCTCCACCTATCACACAGGTCTTATCAAATTTCACGCCCGCACTTTCTAGCACATTAGCTCCTAGTCCGAGGTTAAAAGTAACAGCCTCGACATTCGCTCTGAGCAGGTTTCCTGGTGTGAGGTTAGTAGCGGTGATTCCAAGAAGAGCGCCACTTGCATTAGGTACATTTGGTAGGCGAGCTCCGTTAAAAAACGGCAAACAGGTAAGGCCGTCAGCGCCAATAGGACTTGATTCGAGTAGGGTATCGAACTCACTGATATCACCGTTAACAAGGTTGAGGATCTGGTTGTTTGCAGTGGTGACGTTCATGGTGCTAGCGAGCGGTAAATAACCATTTGTCGAAGAGCAAAATGCGTTTAAATCTTTGTGTTCACTACTATCTACTTGCTCGAAACTGTGTGAAAAAAGGGTACCAGATGTGCCTAAACTAATAGTTAGCTGCCCACTTCCAACATTCCCCGTCCCTATTGCTGCCATCATATTGTCTCCTCCTCCTGAGGAAACGATGACATTGGTATTTAGCCCAAGTCTCTCAGCTATAGAAGGGTGCAGTGTTCCTACTATTTCTTGGGATTGCAAGATGTCAGGTTGCGCTAATTCATTATTGAACTTGATAAGGGTAAGTAGATCTTCACTCATTGACTTCGAAACTGTATCAAACCAGCCTGTTCCAGAGGCATCGCCCGGCTCTACAGTAAAACGACCAGTTAGACACCAATTAAGGTAGTCATGCGGTAGCATCATTTTGTGGATCCTGCGAAAGCTAATTGGGTCATTCTCCTTTACCCACAATAGCTTACCTAACGAAAATGCCACTGGAACTTGAATGCCTAATTTCTCTACTAAGTTAAGATCATGGGTTTGTGTAAATGCGCTGAGAGCAGCTTGGGGTCTTGTATCACACCAGAGCAAAGCGTCTCTAATCACTTGATCGTTTTGGTCTAATAACACCAAACCATGTTGTTGACCTGAAATCCCAATTCCCTTTATCGCTTTTTTATGTTGCTCGATCCCTTTAAATGCTTTGTCGATAGAAGCTATGAGGGCATCAAACCATTCTTCCGGTCTTTGCTCTCTTTGTCCCAATTGTTCCATTATTGTTGAATGTGGAGTGTAGCCCTGTCCCAAAATGCCACCATCTTGCCAAATGATCGCCTTCGTTCCTTGAGTGCCACAATCGATACCAATAAACATTTTCTAATCCTTTCTAATTTATTCGATTTGTGATCTAACACAAACAATACATGTAAAGTAGACGAAAATCGAAACTTTCAATTGAAATCCGTAACACATAATACATAAAATCATAAGCATTCGAAAGATACATGTAAGATTCTGAAACTGATTTAATGAAAAGGTATTGAGATGCTTAGTATTGCTGTTAAATCGAACAATAAACTTGAGATAGCCCAAATTTCAAAACCTACTTTGAAAAAAAGTTCGGTTCTTGTGAAGGTGCACGTCTCTGGGTTGTGTGGTTCTGATTTGCCAAGAATTTTCGATGACGGGGCCCATTTCTATCCGATTGTACTGGGACACGAATTTTCTGGGGAAGTCGTAGAAGTTGGAGAAGAGGTCAGTCAACTAAAAAACGGAGATAGAATTTCATGTGCTCCTTTAGTCCCATGTGGCAGTTGCCCTCAGTGTATGAATGGCCGATATAGCTTGTGTAGTGATTACAGCTTTATAGGATCGCGTGCACAAGGCGGAAACGCCGAGTTTGTAGAGGTTCCCGAGCAATGTTGTTTCTTGCTCGATGAGTCTGTGTCATCAATTCAAGGTGCTTTCTTCGAACCATTAACAGTTAGCCTTCACCCTATCCTGATGGCTGGTGGCGTTGAGGGTAAAGATGTGGTGGTGGTAGGTGTTGGTACTATTGGTTTACTGGCGGTGCAGGCCGTAAAAGCAATGGGAGCTGCCACTGTTACGGCGATCGATATAGCAGATGAGAAACTTTCAAAAGCTAAATCACTGGGTGCGGATTATTGTTTCAATTCACTGGACAAAGATATTCGCGAACAAATGCAATCGCTTCCTTTTGCTGGAGAGCATCAACTGATTTTGGAAACTGCAGGTAGTCCAGCTTCTGTCAAACAGTGTTTAAGCATCGCGAGCCCGAGAGCGACTGTTGCTTTAATTGGCACTCTCCATCAGGACTTAACTCTTACTCACCAGCAGTTTGGACAAATTCTCAGAAAAGAACTGACACTTTTTGGAAGTTGGATGAATTATTCCGCTCCCTATCCTGGAAAAGAGTGGGAAGTGGCTCGTGAGCTTTTCTCTAAAAATCTTATTGATACCCAATCACTATTAGATGGCGTGTATGAACCTTCAGAGTTCGTTAAACGCGTCGAAGCGCTGAACGGCAAAAGCCCAGATGGCAAAATACTTTTAAAGTGGAGCTAAGACAATGACTCTAATTCATACCAAATACTTGCTTGAGCAAGCTCAAAAATCAGGCTATGCAATCCCAGCTTTTAATATACATAACTTAGAGTCTGTTCATTGCGTTTTAGACACTGCTAAAGAGATGGACTCTCCGGTTATTCTTGCTGGAACGCCATCTACGTATCAGTACGCGGGTACACCTGAATTAGTGGCTTTGGTAGAAGCTGCAGCAAAAGACCGAGGTATGCAAGTAGCTTTGCACCTAGACCACCATACTTCTTTTGAAGATATCGAATACAAGGTAAAAGCCGGCATACGTTCGGCGATGGTAGATGGCTCCCATGCTCCATTCGAAGAAAACATCGAAATTACTCGAAAAGTTGTCGCTCTTTGTCATCGCTATGGAGCATCTGTGGAGGCTGAACTTGGTCAATTAGTGGGACAAGAGGATGACCTTATCATTGACTCCGTGGATGAACCCTACACTGACCCCGTACAAGCATTTGATTTTGCAAATCGCACTGGCATTGATTCTTTAGCTATTGCTATTGGTACTGCACATGGCCTTTATAAGGAAACACCGAAGCTAGATTTTGAACGACTCAGAGATATAGCCAGCCGAGTTTCCATTCCTTTAGTGCTGCATGGAGCATCAGGAGTGCCTTCAGATGATGTTTCGCGTTGCGTGTCTATGGGGATATGTAAAGTCAACGTAGCAACGGAACTTAAAATTGCCTATGCCGATACTTTAAAAGCTGTTTTTGAGGACGATCCTACTGTTAATGACTCTAGGGTATATAACATTGAAGCGAAAAAGGCGATGGCACGAGTTATTCGCCAGAAAATTGATATTTGTGGAAGTGCAGGTCGAATCTAAAGATAAGGAGTCAAAAATGTTGAAAAATATCAATCCTATCGTTGAACCAGAGCTACTTTTTATTCTCGCTAAAATGGGACATGGTGACGAAATTGTTTTCTCAGACATTCATTTTCCAGCCTATTCATGTGGAGACTATGTATTGCAGGCTAGAGGGTGTGAAGTGTCAGACCTTGTTGAGGCGGTTATCCCTTTGATTGAGCTCGACCAATATGTACCGGACAAAGTCGTAATGATGGCGACAGTTGGAGATGATGTTCACCCACCTGGGTTAATTGAAGAATATACTTCGAAGCTTCCGAATAATACCGAGATCTCATTTATTGATAGATTTGCTTTCTATGAGAGAGCGAAGTCCGCAAAGTGTATTGTAGTAACCGGAACCACTCGAAAGTACGGCAATATTATATTGAAGAAAGGTGTAACCCCTATTCTTTAGACGCAAACCTTAATCGCAGGTCGACAGTCAACAAAGACCAATCGGCAATGCCTTTACAAAATTGATATTGAGCTCAGATTGAGCATGGAGGACATAGCAATGACAGTAGCATATTCATACCAGCCGACAGTTGATATAGATAAAGTACCAACTAAAACACTGTATACGGGTCAAAAAATGCCGGCGGTTGGACTCGGAACTTTTGGTTCAGATCGTTTTGGGCCTGAAGAAGTATCGCAGGCAGTTTATGGTGCCATAAAGGCAGGGTATCGATTCTTGGATTGTGCCTCTATCTATGGGAATGAGGATCAGATTGGTGATGTTCTTAAACGCGCAATGAATGACTTCGGTATTGAGCGAGAGGAATTTTTCATAAACTCGAAAGTTTGGAATGACCAACATGATGATGTCATAAATGCATGTAAGAAGACTTTGAAAGACCTTCAAGTAGATTATCTCGATCTTTATATGGTTCATTGGCCGTTTCCAAATTTCCACCCTATTGGTTGTGACGGAGACTCTCGTAGTCCAGATGCTAAGCCATATATCCATGAAGACTTTATGAAAACATGGCGTCAAATGGAGCAACTTGTTGAAATGGGACTGGTTAAGGCGATTGGTACGTCGAATATGACCATAGCAAAAATGGCGTTGTTAATCAGGGATGCAAGAATAAAACCTGCAGTTAATGAGATGGAATGTCACCCATTATTTCAGCAAGAAGAGTTATATAACTATATGATTAATAACGATGTAGTGCCTGTGGGATTTTGTCCGATTGGATCTCCAACAAGACCTGAGCGTGATAAAACGGCGGAAGACCTCGTGGATATAGAGAATCCAGTTATTGTTGCTGCAGCTGAGCGCTTGGGGGTTCATCCTGCAATTGTCTGTATCAAATGGGCAGTGCAGCGAGGTCATGTACCAATACCTTTCTCTGTTGCCGAAGATCAGTATGTCTCAAACCTGAAATGTGTAACTGAAAATCCATTAACGGCGGAAGAATTGGAAGCAATATCAAGAATTGATGCTAATAACCGTTTGATTAAAGGCCAAGTTTTTTTATGGGAAGGCGCTGATAGCTGGGAACAATTGTGGGATTTAGATGGTAATATTTCCGCATAGTTTGTATTTATATATCATTTACATTGCGGAATCTTTCAAATACCATTGATGTTTTTCGCAATGTGAGCCGCCACGTTGTTTCGAAGTTGTAGAGTGAGGAACGCATGAACCCGTTAAACCGTAGAGAAAAGATACTCGAGCTCCTTAAAAAAGATGGCCAGGTTGCTGTTAAAGAGTTATCAGTATTATTTGATACTTCTGAAGTTACACTTCGCTCAGATCTGAAGTTTTTGGAAAATCAGGGCAAATTAAAACGTTTCTTTGGCGGAGCACAGTCGATTGAATCCCTCCCTCTCACTCAACAAGAGTATGAAGATGAAGTACAAATCGACAATCGATATCAATTAAATTCAGACTCCAAAGAAAGAATTGCTTGTGTGGCCGCTGGTCTCGTTAGAAAAGGTGACTCCATTATCATTGATAGTGGCAGTACCACGCATCTTGTTGCCAAATACCTCGCTAAGGAAGGTGGGTATACTATTATCACGAATAATCTGGCGGCTTCATCAGAATTATTGGAAGCACCAGATACGACTCTAGTTATTGTTGGCGGAACGTATCGCAGTAAAACGAAATCCCTTCATGGATACCAAGCGGAACAGTGCTTAAATGGTGTTCAGGCAGATGTACTTTTTGTGGGAGCTGATGGTATTGACCCCGAGAAGGGTATCACGACTTTTAATGAGGGATACGCTATTACTGGTGTAATGGCATCTTGTGTTCAAAAGGTCGTTGCTGTCGTTGATTCTGCTAAATTAGGGCGTATTGGTTTCAACAAGGTCCTAGATGCTTCTCAGATAGACACCTTAGTGACTGATAGCGGTATTCCAGCTGATACTAAAAGAAAGTTTGAAAATATTGGGTTGGAAGTAATCGTTGTTGATTAATGCTTATGTTCTTAAAAAGGCCAGCATTGCTGGCCTTTTTAGTTTTACTCACACGCTTTGGAGTACATCTCTACTACTTCTTGAATTTTGTCGATCACCAACGTTGTTGGTTCTAGGTCAATGATTCCTTCGCTAACTTTTTGATACTGTTTCGGCATATATTGACTGAGCATAGACAACGGAATTGGGTTTGCTCTTAGGTTGCTAATTAACAGGTTAAATGCGTTTTGAATCCGTGGCTCAGACCAGTAGTAGCGAATACGATCTGAGAAGCTGTAGTGGAGGTTATTAATGATTGTCGAGTGCTTATCACCATAGTATGACTTCCAGTATTTAGGTTCATCTAGGAGAACATCATCAACCACTTTTTTGAAGCGACTACTCTGTTCTATTGAGACTATTTCTGTTTCCATTTCGGCTAGAGCAAATAGTGCTTCACGTAAAGCAAACGTAAGAGCTGGTCCTACTTTTAGGATAGCGAAATGGTTTTCTACTAAATCACTAAGGTGTTCTTGGGTTTGATAGTCGGTAGAATGTGCTTCATAAAGCCATGGAGTGTCTTCTATAAAGCGGGAAATCTCAGAAGCTTTGTCTTTTTTAAATCGAATGACTTTGCTGTGGTCAAATTCTACCCCCGGCTGAACTACGACCGCTATTACTCTACTCAATGCTTCGCTAATTCCCAGCGCTTCGAAAGCTGTGACATGAGTGTCAATGGTATTTCGGATATCAGTGAGCTTACTTACATGTACTGCTTCGATTTCAGTAGCTTCTCCTCCAGGAACAGGGACCTCTGTACCAATGACGTAGGTGAGTTTTGATTTTAGCTCAGGAGCAATATGCGTTTCTGCTACTTTACACATTTCCGCCGACCGTTTTGCGACAATCATAGGGTCGAGTGGGATATCATCGTCAGCACAAGACATTGAGGCATCTAGGTGTATTTTTGTAAATCCAGCTTCCACATAAGCTTTGATTAGCTCAAGGGATTTTGCCATAGCAGAACTTGCACTTTCCTGCTGCCAGCAGTTTGGACCTAAGTGGTCACCGCCGAGAATGATTCGCTCGATGGGGAAACCGACTTTAATTGCAATATCATGAACGTAGCTTACGAAATCTTTCGGGTGCATTCCTGTATAGCCACCAAATTGATTCACCTGGTTTGATGTTGCTTCGATCAGTACTTGTTTTCCTGACGTAAGTTCGTATTTTAGTGCAGCTTCAATGACTAATGGGTGAGCTGAACATACGGAGTAAATGCCCAACTTCTGATTGTCTTCCTTGTGTGATCTTACGAGTTCTTTCACAGCTAATCTCCAGTTAAAATTATCTATTCCGTCTTTCAGCGACGCTATATCGCTGATTGATATCTCTAGTAATGATAATTTAAAATCAATCGAATGTCTTCGATTATTTACGAGTTCGAAAGTTTATGTGATGTTGGTAGTGTTTAAAAGGTTTTCACTAGGTTGGATACCATTTTTCTCTGTCTTTTTGATTCCGTTATATTTCTTTTAGTTTCGATTTTGTATTATTAAGGGAAGTGAAAAATAGTTTGCGGTGAGCACATCAGCTAACAATATTGCGCACTTCCAGAGTTTACAGAGTGATAATATAGCCTTTGCTTGTTAACTGGAGTTGTTGCCATAGTTCAAGGGTTTGTAGGCGATACGGATTTTGTCGAGGAGATTTTGTGGTTCAGCAACTAATAATTATGCTGGTTCTTATAGGTGTCAGTTTTTTTGTGGGAATGCTTATTCAGCACTATGCGCCGACACGCTCAGAGGCTTTAAGGTCATTGGCGAGTCAATCATCGCTACTACTCATTATTCCTTTTGCCGTCATTAACTCTTTGTGGCAGTTGAGTGGTGTAGATACTGAGTTACTGATTGTGCCGTTGCTGGGAGTTGGAGTTATTGGCTCTGGTGCAGTAACAGCTATCTTCATTTCTCGAATTTTCTCTTTATCGCGGATTGATTTTGCCTCCTTACTCCCCACTACCAGTTTCTACAATATTGGTGCTTTAGGTGCGTTGTTTGCCTTTGTGTTTTTTGGTGAAGATGGTGTGGCCTTGCTTGCGCTATTCAAGTTATTTGAAGAAGCGATCTATTTCGGCTTGATATTTCCTTACTGTCGCGCGCAGGGAAAAACAATGGGTGACAAAGCTCATCATTTTTGGCGCAATCCTGTTTTTGTAGTTTCTGTCAGTGCTTTGTGTACGGGATTACTCTTGTCTGTTACCGATGTACGTCGACCTTCCATTTTGTCAGATGTTAGTCAATGGCTTATACCACTTGGTAGCTTGTTACTTGTATTTGCCGCTGGACTAACTTTTCATCTTACTGGTTCGAGAAAGTGGGCTAGAATTGCGATAACTGCGTCTATGACAAGGATTGCGTTTGGTGTTCTATTTGTCTTATTTGCTTTTTGGTCTTTGGATCTCTGGAGTGCAGCTAGCGGAGTCTTGCTGCCGCTTTGTATCATTCTAGCCTGCATGCCTTGCGGCTTTATCGGGGTATTACCTGCTAGGTTGTATGGTTTGAACACGGCGGTGGCGAATACATGTTGGATCGTGACATACTTTATGTCACTTGTTGTAGGCACGTTTTATTTCTTAGTTTCCTGGAGTGGATGAGAGATCGTAGTTTAACCCTCAATCCACAGCATACATGCACAATTATCTTGGACACTCACCCCAATCACAATCAACTTGATAAACAAGCTCATCGACCTTTGTCGGCTTCAAACGGTCTTGTTCACCTATAGACAGCTCATTTGCAACTTGTGCTTCGAACAGCGACCAGTGTTTGACCAAACATTCATCCAGATCTGTGGTTTCCTGTGACCATGTTTCTTTGAGCATGGGGAGCATACAAGCAGAACCGTGGGCGAACATCATCAGTTTCCACTTCAGCTCATGCATAATGAGTGGCGTTTGTGGGGAATTTGCGTTGTAGTCATCAACCAACTTGAACACGATGCTCTCAATTTCTCCGGTGCTATCAATAAAGTAGTCGAAGAATTCATTTTCTTGACGCATTGCGTCTGCGATAAGTTGGATCGGTTGAGGAATGACAATGCAGTGCGCCAACATACCTACAGCAAAACGGTAGACTTTGACATTCGCGGGGGTGTCTTCTGGAAGCTGATCGAGAAGATAACGAATGTACTTTTGCATATACGCGTGAAGGTGGTCGCTGATGCCATACCAAATTTGTTCTTTGCTACCGAAGTGGTGACGAATCAAACTATGAGAGACGCCTGCGCGCTCACTAATATTGCGTATGGATACACGCTCATAGCCTAGCTCACAAAACATTTCTGCTGCGACCGTCATGATCAGGTTTTTCGTCTCTTCCGCTGCCGTTGCGCTGCGACGACCTTTTTTCTTTTCCACTCGATACCTTCTAAATTCAATCAATCCTATACAGGGTACTGCAATAATGTGCTCGACGACAAGATTCGCATCAATCCTGTCATCAAGAGCAGTAAATTTACTGAGTTAATGTCACGACTTCTTCATATAACCAAAAGCGATAAAGTTAGTCGTAAAAATTATACTGCACACATGTGCAATATTTATTGATCTCTTTCAAATTATACTTATACTGCACACTTGTAAAGTAATTAACTGCACAAGTGTAAAATATAATTTGGGATAAATATTATGAAAACCCATCGTCTATTCAAAACTAGTGGTTTGATTGTGTTGCCTTTATTGGCAGCCGTCGGCCTGTCCGGTTGTAATCAAGCACAATCGGAAATTAATGAACCCGTGATCAAGCCAGTTAAAGTGGTCGAAGTTCCTGAGTTGAATTTCTCGCCAGTGAGCAGTTATTTGGCGCAAGTGGATGCCACAGACCGAGCACAGCTGTCGTTTCAGGTAGCAGGACAAATATCTTCGATAGATGTGAAGATGGGTGAAGCGGTGAGAGCGGGTGAAATTCTAGCGACACTTGACCCAACGGACTATCAAGTGGCCTTGGATGCTCGTCAAGCTGAGTTTGATCTCGCACAGTCCCAATTAAAACGTGCCGAGCAGTTATTTGCTAAGAAGCTTATCAGTGCCGATGCCTTTGATCGCAATGAAACACAGTTTAAGGCCTCACAGGCTTCGCTTGAGCAAGCTAAGGCGGATCTAGGTTACACACAAATTATCGCTCCGTTTGATGGTGTGGTGTCAGTTACTCATCAAAAACCATATGAAGTGGTCGGTGCCAAGCAGCCCATTCTGAATCTCATTAGTAGCCAAGACTTAGACGTTACGTTCGCTATTCCGGTCACTGAAGTGAAGAACATGACGCTGGATGAGCTTAAGCATCAGCACTTTTTCGTCACGCTAGATAGCCATCGTAACCAGCGTATTGAAGCGTCCTTTAGAGAGATTGCGATGCAGCCTGATCTTGATACCAATAGCTACGCAGCGTCAGTAAAAATTACTAAGCCAGAAAATATCAATGTACTCGCAGGCATGTCCGGACAAGTACATATCCAAAGTGAAACCACAGAACGTGCGTTTTCTTTGCCTGTTGCCGCATGGATTAACCAGAACGAAACCAGCGGTAAGGTTTGGCGCTTTGACCCAGCGACCCATCAAGTTCATCAAATCAAGCTTTCACTTGATGAAAAGGGTGACGTGACGGCTGGTTTACAACAAGGCGACCAAATTGTAGTAGCAGGCGCGGCAAACTTAGCCGAAGGACAGCAAGTCAAATTATGGACTCGTGAGGGTGGTATCTAGTGAAAAAGTCAATATTAGCATTAGGTTTAGCTGCCCTTACGTTGCAAGGCTGTTATTCAGATATCACTGTGCGTGAGCGAGCACCGTTGCAGGTGGAGACGATTGAAGTTCAAAAACCTGTTGAACAGCAATATCGCGAGTTTCGTGGCCAAGTGGTCACAGCTGAGCAGACTAATCTGGCGTTCCGTATTCAAGGTGAAATCTCACACTTACTCGTGAAATCTGGTCAATCGGTGAAGAAAGGTCAAGTTGTCGCAAAGCTTGATGACCAAAAACTTCAGCAACAGTACCGTGATGCACAAGCACAATTTGAACTAGCGACCAAGCAATTGCGTCGTGGTGCGGAATTATATTCAAGAGACATGATCTCTAGCTCTGAGCTGGATGAATTAACGTCCAACAAGCAGCTTGCGAAAGCGCAGTATCAGAACATTCAACATCAGATTCAATATACCAGCTTGAAGGCACCTTTTGCGGGTGTGGTTGCGAGTGTTGATAAAGAGCGTTTCGAGAATGTTGGGCCTGGTGAAACCGTGGTGTCTGTCTATCAAGACGACAAGGTGTACGTGAAAATCAGTTTGTCGGACTACATTCTTGCATCGATTACTCCACAGGCTCAGAAAAATGCTTATCAGCCAAGAGCCTATTTTTCTGGTGTAGATCAAAGCTACAGCATGAAGTATTTGGAGCACTCTAGCGAGCCTGACTCACAAAGCCGTGCCTATGAATTGTGGCTTCAGATGCCTCAACCAACTGAGAAAATCCTTCCTGGTACGAGTGTTGCCGTGAACGTGGACATGGTGGCAGCAGGGCTAAGTTCAATCCAAGGCTATCAGTTGCCTATGACCGTGCTTGAGGCCGGTACTAAGCAAGGCGAGTTCTTTGTATGGAAACATGCTGAAGGAGTCGTCACTAAGACGCCTGTTCACGTGGATCAAATAAACAGTTTCGGTGTGATTGTTGATACTGGTGTTACCCAAGGCGACGTGTTGGTGAGCTCTAACTTGAGAAAACTGAGAGATGGTGAAGAAGTGGCTCTCAAGGGGAATAAATAACAATGAGTTTAACGGAATATTCAATTAAGAACCGCGTCATCAGCTGGTTGTTTCTAGTCATTTTAGCTATCGGTGGCGTGCAATCTTTTATGGATCTAGGTCGTTTGGAAGACCCTGCATTTACCATTAAAGATGCAATGATTATTTCTACCTATCCGGGGGCAACATCCACGGAAGTCGAAGAAGAACTGACGTATCCATTAGAGAAAGAAATCCGCAAACTCCCTTATATCGATAACATCAAATCGACATCATCTTCGGGTCTTTCTCAAATCATGGTTAGTATGAAAATGGACTATGGTCCTGATGAGTTGCCACAGATTTGGGATGAGATGCGCCGAAAAATCAATGATCTACAACCGCAGCTCCCAAATGGTGTGAGCTCGGTACAAATCATTGACGATTTTGGTGATGTGTTTGGCGTAATGATCATGCTCACGGGTGATGGCTATGATTATGTTGAGCTTAAGCGCTATGCGGATTATTTAAGCAGAGAGCTTGAGTTAGTCGATGGCGTAGGCAAAGTGGCCATTGCAGGCGATCAGCAAGAGATGCTGTTTGTTGAGCTATCTCTAGAAAGGTTGTCAGCACTGAATCTGGACATGAATGCGGTGATGGGGTTGCTTAATCAGCAAAACAGCGTGCTTTCCTCTGGCGAGATTATGATTAATGGCGAAAGCTTAGCGATTCGTCCAAATGGTAGCTTAGATTCCGTTGAGTCATTGGAAAATCTGATTATCCATGGTCGTGATACCGGAAACTTGATTCGTCTTAAAGATGTCGCGGATATTTCAAAAGGTATTCAAGAGAAACCGTCGAATGTGATTACGTTTAACGGTAAGCCTGCTATTAACCTAGCGATTTCATTTTCGTCTGGGGTTAACGTAGTGGAAGTCGGTAAGGCGTTAGATGTACAGCTGAAATCATTAGAAAGCATCAAACCTGCGGGCATTCATCTTGACTACTTCTACAATCAATCGGCGGAAGTAGATAAGTCAGTTCAAGACTTTGTAGTCAGCCTTGCTCAAGCGGTTGGAATCGTCATTTTAGTGCTGCTGTTTACCATGGGAATGCGTAGCGGCATCATCATTGGTGCGGTTTTGCTGCTAACGGTGTTTGGTACTTTCATTATGATGAGTATCAATAATATCGAGCTACATCGTATTTCTCTGGGCGCGTTGATTATTGCTCTGGGTATGCTGGTGGATAATGCCATTGTGATTGTAGAAGGCATTTTAGTAGGGCTAAAACAAGGCCAAACCAAGAAGCAAGCTGCAATGGGTATCGCTAAGCAAACTCAATGGCCACTGCTTGGTGCAACCATAATTGCGATTACAGCATTTGCGCCTATTGGTTTGTCTCAGGACGCAACTGGTGAATTCATGGGGTCTCTATTTTGGGTTCTGTGTTATTCACTGTTCCTAAGTTGGATTACCGCATTAACGTTGACACCGTTCTTGGCTGACTTACTGCTGAAGGAATCAGACAAAAACGAGAGCGCAGATGACTCTGACCCATATAAAGGTGTTTTGTTCACGGTCTTCCGTTGGTCATTAAAACTTGCTCTAAAACTGCGTTGGTTAACCGTCGCGGGCATGGTAGCAATGCTCATTGCCGCGGTGATGGCGTTTGGTTTGGTGAAACAGTCATTTTTCCCACCATCTAATACGCCAATGTTCTTTGTCGATATGTGGATGCCTGAAGGAACGGATATTCGTCAGACACTTAAGCAAACAGAAAAAGTGGAGCAATACATTCAAGCGCAGGATAACGTTGAGTTCGTCTCTACGTCGGTTGGTCAAGGACTACAACGCTTCATGTTGACTTATCAGCCAGAGAAGAGCTACGAAGGCTATGCTCAGCTGCAAGTACGAGCAACTAGTCGCGACAATATGTTTGAGCTACTACATAAGTTAGATGATAACTTAGCGAGCGAATTCGCCGCACCAACGTTCCAGCTACGTTTAATGGAGTTCGGTCCGTCGCCTGCTTCAAAGATCGAGGCTCGTATTATAGGTCCAGATCCTCAAGTACTACGTGATATTGCGGTACAAGTTGAAGATGTACTGATTGCTGATCCAGGGGCGCGAAACATTCGACATGATTGGCGTGAAAGAACCAAAGAGCTAGTTCCTCAATTTAACGAGTCGAAAGCGCGTCGTTTGGGTATCTCTAAAGAGGATTTATCTAACACACTTCAGCTGGCATTCGGTGGCAATACCATTGGCATATTCCGTGATGGCACTCAGATGCTACCTATCGTGACTCGCCTAATTGAAGATGAGCGTGTGGACTATGCGTCTTTGCAGAATATTTCCATATGGAGTCCAATGCTTCAGACCTATGTTCCGGTCGAGCAAGTCATTGACAATGTTACTTTGGATTGGCAAGAACCTATTATTCAACGTCGTGATAGAAAACGTACATTAACCGTACTGGCAGATCACGATGTGCTTGGAGATGAAACCGCAGCAAGTTTATTCGCTCGTGTTAAGCCACAGGTAGAATCACTGCCTCTGCCTGATGGCTACACGATCGAATGGGGTGGCGAATATGAATCATCGAAGGATGCGCAAGAAGCGATGTTCAAATCCTTGCCTATGGGTTATTTATTGATGTTCATTATTACCATGTTGCTATTCAACTCATTGAAAAAGCCTTTGGTGATATGGCTTACTGTTCCACTGTCGATCATTGGTGTCGCATTTGGTCTCTTACTATCCAATATGCCATTCAGCTTTACGGCGTTACTTGGATTGTTAAGCCTGAGCGGTATGATCCTGAAAAACGGTATTGTTCTGATGGATCAGATCAATCTTGAGCTGGAAAGTGGCAAGGATCCGTATTTAGCGATTGTTGATAGTGCTGTGAGTCGTGTGCGTCCAGTGAGTATGGCGGCCTTGACAACTATTTTGGGGATGATCCCGCTGGTGTTTGATGCGTTCTTTGGCTCTATGGCGGTGACGATCATGGCTGGACTTGGATTTGCGACGGTACTGACTTTGATCGTGGTGCCAGTACTGTTTGCTATTTTCTTCAATATCAAACCAGCTAAGTAACTATCTAACGAAATTAAAGCGTCGAGCCCACTCTTAGGAGTGGGCTTTTTTGTACCAGTTAAATGCGCACTTTGTTGATTATTAGTAGTGATACGTGATTTTCGCAGCAAGATGACATAATTTGCTTGCATCTTGTTACACTTTCGGTTTTTTGGAGGGGTTTGTAAGTTAATTTCGAAATCTTGATCAAAAATTCGCAAAATAATGACCAAGAATTTGGAATAGCTGCCACATTTTTTGCAATGATCGTTTTGTAATTCTATCGACCTTTTACACAATATGGTCACGAAATGATCAGACCAGCTGGAGACAATGACAATGCCAACTAACTACTGCGCAGCATGCAAGAAAGATACAGCCCACAAAGCCGTGATGCGACGCAGTCCAAATGATAGTACTTCCATGCTCCAGAGCTTCCAGCAATTAATGTCTCAACTTGTCACAGGTAGTGGTTATTACAAACTAGAGCGTCAGCTGTATTGCCGAGTTTGTAATAAGCAAAACCAAGAAGCGGCAAAACCAGTCATGAGTCAGCAAGCAAACTTAGCGTAATTTTTTCAGGCTCCCTACGTTTAACCTTTTGGTTTTGTTGTGAGTTTGTGATCTGACGTCTATTTACATGCATAACGATTGATTTACAATCGAGAGAATGTCCATTCGCTCGAGATAAATCAATGGCTTCGCTCGCATTAGATAAAATCGATTTAGAAATACTAAGAATACTCAGCCTTAAAGGTCGCATGCCGATTGTTGAGTTGGCTAAACAGGTCAATCTAACAACGTCTCCCTGCTCTGATCGGGTTAAGCGACTAGAAAAAGAAGGCTTCATTCTTGGGTATCATGCGGAGCTCAATCCAGAGAAACTGAATTTGGATGTCCAAGTTTTCATTCATATTCGACTCGATCAAACCAGTTTTTCCATCTTCGAGAAGTTTGCCAAAGCGGTAGAACTGATGCCTGAAATTGAAGAGTGTTACTCTCTATCGGGTGACTTCGACACAATGATCAAAGTTCGCACCAAAGATATGAAGTCCTATCAAGCATTTATGTCCACCAAGTTGGGTACTTTGCCGGGGGTGATTCAAACTCGCAGTGAAGTGGTCATTGAGGAGCATAAAACTGGGTTCGGCGTTAACCCTGAGCTTTTAGACACGCTCACTACCTAAACCATACAAATCATTACCTTTATCCTCTTGTTTTAAACGAAATGACTGCTTGTTTTCTATACAGATGCCTTTTGGTATTTCGTTTTTGAGACTTCCCCTAATTTAATTCCAATTTCAATTTATATAACGATAAATATCTGATATTTACATTATGCATATAAATTAGAAATGAAGATGAACAAACCTATAATGTTTGAATGTGCGAGAGTGCATATCAACTAAATGGTGTTTGGGTATCGAAGTAACAGTTTTTTGAACTTTTAACCAGAGTGAAGTCGGTTTTAAAGGAGCTCGCCATGAGTATCGCTGCATTAATGGGGCTTGTGAATGTCACAGGAACCCTAGTTCTTGATTCACAAGGAAAATTGGTCGTATTACCAGAAGGGGTTGATCCCCGACCTGGAGACGTAGTGCTTGAACAGGTTGCCGAGCAGCCTAGTGATGAATTAGAGGGCATTAAGCTCGCTCAAGTCGACGTTCCAAGTGATGATTTTGGCTCAAGTCTGCTGCAAGGTGATCAAGATGCACTAGACATCATTGCTCAAATTGAATCCGGTGAAGACCCGACTCAAAATGAAGATCAAGCCACGGCTGCCGGTGATGGCCTAAGCTCCAGTATATCCGATGCGGCAACCGTTGAAGCGATAAACCCACAAGTTCAAGCTGCGACTTTCTTCGAAACAACAGGACTTGATCCTCGCAGTCTTAACGATACCCAGACTAATACACTCCTAGATATTTTCTCTAATGCCGCCCCTGTTACTGTCTTTGATTTACGTAATTACGATGAAGAATCGCAAGATGGTCAGTTAAACCTCGACTTTCCTATTGACCCGAATGGTGATGTGCTGACGCTCACTGTCACAGAGCTCCCTAAATTGGGTACCCTAACACTCGCAGATGGCACACCGGTTACGTTAGGTCAGCAGTTAACACAAGCTGAGTTTGAAGGTTTACAATTTGATGCGCCAATGGAATACACCGCAGGTGAAGATGCTGGCCAATTTACCTACACAGTTGACGATGGTCGTGGAGAGATAAACTCTGTTCAGTCGGGTGGTGTAGCCATCACCATCAATCCTATCAATGATATTCCTGTGATAGTCGAACCAGGGGAAGGGAGTGTAACCGAATCTGGTCACTTCGATAACGGCGATATCGACGCAGGAAATGACACTGCGACTGGCCAAGTTGTTGCGACAGATAACGATACCGACTCGGTTCTTGCTTATTCAGTCGCTAACCAATCTGACCAATACGGCTCTATCTCTATTGATAGTAAGACTGGTGAATGGACCTACACCTTAAACAACAGTTCTACCGCGACACAAGCTCTAGCAGAGGGTCAAACTGCTACATCTGAATTCACGGTTTTGGTTACCGATGACAAAGGTGCGGTGGTAACCGATACGATTGTAATTACAATTACTGGAACAAATGATAAGCCAGAGTTTTCGACTTCAAGTAACTTCTCTGGGCAAGTTGTTGAGGCTGGTAACCTTGACGATGGAACAGAGGTAGCTGGTCAATCAATAGTGTCAGGTACGCTTGTTGCGAGTGATGTGGACCAAGGCTCAAGTTTAACTTTTGCTGTGGAAGATGGAAGTAGCGACTTTGGTAGCTTACAAGTGCAACCTAGTGGTTTGTGGGTCTTTAATCTCGATAATAATTCCCCTCAAACACAGGCACTTAAAGAAGGTCAAACACAAGAAATTCAATTTACCGTCAGTGTTACTGACGACAAAGGCGCTGTGACCTCGGAAGTTGTTACAATTACTATCACGGGTACGAATGATCAGCCAACGTTTAATGCCAGCAGTAAGCTTGTTGGTGCTGTGACTGAAGCGGGCCATGATGACGATGGCAATGTTATATCAGGTACACCAACGGCTACCGGTACCTTG
>NZ_JAKGTN010000026.1:0-78477 GCF_021568915.1 Vibrio sp. McD22-P3 | reverse complement strand
CTCTGAAGTTTTCGCTGCTATCAACCTACAAGTTGTTGCTGCTGAGTAATCTCAGTCAGAAGAACAATGAAAAACACCAGCTTCGGCTGGTGTTTTTTTAAGTTCAATGTTTTATCTATTAGAGTATGAAGCTCAAATTTTCTATTTATCCAACTCTAATTCGTCAATATCATTTAATAACCTAACTAAAGAGTGTCCCAGTGCTTTCGCCATATTCACAGGCACGGCATTACCTATCTGCTTGTATGCTGCATTTTTTGAACCTTTAAACTCCCAACTGTCAGGGAATGTTTGAATACGTGCATACTCCCTCACTCTTAACGGGCGGGTCTCGAGAGGGTGACAACGTTCGGTTTGTTTTTGAGCGGGCGATGTGGTCAGCGTTAAACTAGGCTCATCAAGAGATAAGCGTCTTGCCATCCCGGTCTTTCCTCCACCAAGGAAGTAACTTCCCCCCATATATTCTCGTTGCAGTTCATCAGAAAGATCTCGCCAGTATCCCCCTTGCGGTACTTCAGCCATTATCTCCTTCTTACGTTGAGAATAGGTTTGTCCTTCAGAGTCTGGAACATCGTTGTCATACAACTCTCCGGCATATAAAGCGTCACGTAACGTCATCACGCGACTGTAGGGCGATGGCCAATGAAACGTTACTTTCCGGGCTAAATCCTTACGAATTCCGACCAAGATCAAGCGTTCGCGTTTCTGTGGTACTTTGTAGAAGATTGCTTTAAGTACTCGTGGTTCGACTAATTCATAGCCTAGCTCGTCAATTACAGCTTTTATGGTTTCTAATGTTCTACCGTCATCATGGGTTAGTAGGGCTTTAACGTTTTCCGCCAAAAATACTTTAGGCTGTGTTTCTTTAATAGCACGGGCCATCTCAAAAAATAAGGTTCCGCGAGTATCTTCAAAGCCTAAGCTCTTACCTGCATAAGAAAAAGCTTGGCATGGAAAGCCACCAGTAAGAATATCAACGTCTTCTTCAATATTTGTAAAGTCTACTTTAGCAATGTCACCTTCAATTACATTCCAATCAGGGCGATTGTGACGTAGTGTTTTACAGGCATGTTTGTCCATCTCGTTAAGTAAGACACTTTTTAAACCTGCTTGATCCAAACCAATTGCAAGTCCACCGCCTCCGGCAAATAACTCGACTAAGTTAAAACTGCGCTTTGGGGTGATAGCGTGCTCTTCTTCCCAAGGGCTTTGGAGCATTTCTTGAATTTCAGGATGATTAGCGACTTGCTTAACTGGGATTTTTCCTGTCACAGGACACAGGATAAGCTCTCCTCGTTTAACTTTTGCTCCCATTGTTGCTTTAGACTGGGAAAGAATATCTGCGAGAACTTCTAAGCTGTAATGAATAGTTTCTTGTTTAGTTTGGACATCAAGCATTATGACGCTTCCAAGTTAGTTACTGTATGTTCGAGATGATACAACCTTATCCAGTCTAGGTCCAGAGTTTTTTTTAATTTCATTTGGGAACTCCTAATTCCATTCCCCGAATTCAACTCCAAAGTGCGACACTCTCTAATACCAAGCGGCCATTGCCATTCCTTTGAAAATAACGGCTGCTTGAACCCTAAACACTTTCTAGGACGGTTGTTGATCCTCGATTGAGCAAACGCTATATCGTCATCCGTCACCGTTCTTAAGCCCGTCCCTTTCTTCACATATTGTCTCAATAGGCCATTGGCATTTTCGTTTGCACCTCGCTCCCAAGAGCTATAAGGATGGGCAAAATACACTACTGCACCCAACGCTTCTGCGATGTGCTGATGACCTGTGAACTCCCCCCTGCCATTATCTGCGGTAATCGTGTGTACGCAATCGTTATATGGCATGAGCATTTCTATTGTTGTCGTTGTCACTGCGTCTGCGGATTTTGATGGTACCTTTTAGCCAAATAGAACCGACTCTTTCGCTCCAAGATGGTCACTATAGCGCCAGTACCGTGCTTGCCTAACACCGTGTCGATTTCCCAGTCTCCAAAGCGTTCTCGGCTATCGACAATCGATGGACGCTCATCAATCGATACTGCGTTTTTAATCGTTGGAGCCTTCTCTTTCTGCCCTTTACGAAATCGCTTGTGCCCTTGTCTAAGGTGGCGATAGAGATTGCCGCCTTGACGTTTATCCAGAGCAACATAGCAATAAATCCATTCATGTCTTACTGAAGCTCCCGCTTTAGTCAGAACTCTTGCGGGCTGTCTTACACCTACTAACGGAAGATGTGTGAGCATTCTTTGGACAATAATGGCCGAGTGTTCGGTTTCTTTTTAACTCATGATACACAGTTTCACGGTGGCATTTCACTTTCTTAGCAATTTCAGAGATTGAAATTCCCAGCTCCAAAGGGTTGAAATCTGATATCTTCTCCCCTCGATCAACTGCTGAAAACTCATGGTAGAACTGCTTGTTTCTCTGGCGAAAAGAGCGTACCACTTTCGAAAGTTGGCTTCCTCTTCTACACCTTCCTATGAATGTCGCACTTATTATCTGAAATCGGGAGCTAATCCTGCAAAAATTAAGTAAAATTAAGTTCATCAAAGCCAAGGTATTTCTGAAAAGGGAGAAGGTAGATACTTTTCAGAACATCGTCTGAAATTGCCTCTAGCTCACTAAAGACACTGTTTTCTATTTTCCCTAAATTAGTTTCTGCAACTATATCATCAATAACTTTGGGTAGTACTTGACACAAATTTCTGAAAGCGCTGACGTCACCAGTGGCGATCTCATAGAACTTATCAATTGAAATTCTTCGAATGTTCTTATGAGCGATCTTCTCACCATCCAAACTGATTGACCAAGGAATATCTTGACTATTCTTAGCAATAACCTCGACCAAATAGCAGGTCGCATTATCTTCACGGACGATTTTATTTTGCATTTTCATATATGTTTTCTGAGAGGAAGCAGAATTCATTGTATTATGTTTATTTTTTAATTCCGCATAGATATTGAGCTGTGTGTTTATGGCGTCGAATCCTCGTTCGGGCACCTCCCATCCATCGATAAAATTAAAAATATTCTGATGAAAATAGCCAATGTGATTAGTATTTGACTTGTCAATCTGGCGAATAGACTCTGATTCGATAATCTCGCGTATTGTCTTACCATAAACTTTCGAATCAAATGTTAGCTTGATAGGATCAAGTAAGTTCTTATTAAACTGCGATAAGTTAATTTTAAACCTGTATTTTTGAACAGTTTCTTTTACATGCTGATATAACTGTTCATCTGTAATAAATCCTAGTCCATAAGTCCCTGACATTGAGGCTCACCTTTTGTTAACCCGATAGTTGAACGAAACCGCTTTGCGGTAGAATAAAGTACACAGCCAGTCATATTCTAAGAAATCTTATGATCTTAGCTGAACTCAAACATTACCACTTTCTTTAGAGCAATACTTTAACAACCTAAAACTGCAAGGTAAACAACCTGTGATTATCAGAGCCTACCCTCGTGTGACACATACTCTCACACAGAATTACATCGCGGCTAACAAGGATTAAGCGCTGCGTAGCCGACGTTAAATCCCAAGTGTTGAACAAGCCCGAACCTCTATATAAGTAAATCGTGCGATCTGCTCTAGAAGGGTGGCGACCTTGGTGCTTTTCTCAAGGGCGAGTAGGCTCTCCGTAAGGCAGAGGTTTCGACAAGTCATCCGTTGCATTCTGCACGTCAGTTTTGCTATTTGTCATACCTGTAGTTATTCATGACTTGCTAATATAAGGTTTTTCGAAACCCATTTATGTCCAAAGGTGTGCTGACAGGGCACGTAACTCTAAATTGAGGGTGGTCAATTCATTGTCCACGTGTGGATAACGATGGACAATAAGCGGTGTTTTTCGTCAACAAAATTTGCTTTCACGGGTCTCATTACTCGCGTTACCAACTAGCCATATTTGACACCACACAACCTGAAGTGCTTTTGAGTCGCGTTTGTCACCGTTGACAGAAACTAACTTGGGGAGGGTTGTTTGAAAGTAGCTTCACTGCTGGGGTGCTACGCACACTCCCACCTTTGTCACCAAAAATATTACCCGACAAGGTTATGAGCAAGGATTAAAGCCGCCGCATTATGATGCAGAGCGCGCTTTACCACTTCCCTAGGATAAACAGACGCAGCATCTATCGTACCTTCAAACATTATTTCATCGGCAATGACACGATTCTGGTTGTCTAAGAATAGAACATAGAAAGCTTCTCTATGCCTATCTCGCAGCACACTCATTAAATAGTGTTTAGTCTGCTCTGGACTATTTAAGCTATCTCCTCGCTGAATGGTCTCACATAAATAGCGCTGGCTCATTTCCAACACAGCTTGCAACTGAACGTATTTTGCCAGCCCCAACCCCTTACGCTGACAAAATGCCTCCTGACTAGCAGTAAACAGAGCTCTTAAGGAACCGAAATCTGACAACAAAGCATCTGCCAGTTGCACTACATTCATGCCTTTTGTTCCGGTACGCAGAAAAATGGCAAGCAGCTCAGCATCACTCAGAGCATGACTGCCTCTATTTAGCAGCTTCTCTCGAGGTAATGATTCACTAGGGAGATGTTTTAGAACCATGATGGATAGTTAAAGTAGAACTTCGGTCTCTGCTTTATTACTTAATTAGAAATAAATAGACAGGAGGCAACAAGTAAGCTGCGAATCAATACTCGTTAGTATGTAACTGCGAGGTTTATCAAACAGCAGTTTTGCAGGTAAGCCCCTTGAAAGTGGCGGGACATCAACGCATTTGGTATCTTAGCCGCAGAAAAATTTAAGGAGCTGGTTATGCAAACATTAGCTGGAAAGAAAATACTATTGGGCATTAGCGGTGGTATCGCAGCCTACAAATGTGCAGAGCTAACGCGTCGACTCATCGAGCGCGGCGCAGAAGTGCAAGTCGTCATGACGAAAGCGGCCAAAGAGTTCATTACCCCTCTCACCATGCAAGCCGTCTCCGGCAGACCAGTCTCCGATAGTTTACTCGACCCTGCTGCAGAAGCTTCCATGGGTCATATTGAATTAGCTAAGTGGGCTGACCTTGTTCTTCTAGCCCCAGCGACTGCCGACCTTATTGCTAGAATATCAGCGGGCATGGGGAATGACTTACTGTCGACGCTGGTTCTGGCTACCGACGCTCCTGTTGCCGTATCACCGGCAATGAATCAACAAATGTACCTTAACGTAGCGACCCAAGAAAACATTGCCACACTCGCGCGTCGAGAAATGATGATCTGGGGACCCGCTGCTGGTGAACAAGCCTGTGGTGACGTTGGTCCAGGACGCATGCTTGAGCCAATGCAATTGGTCGAGAAATGTGAGCAGTTCTTTGGTCCTAAGCCATTGTCGGGCAAGTCGGTTGTGATCACCGCAGGCCCAACTCGTGAGGCTATCGATCCTGTCCGTTATATTTCTAACCACAGCTCTGGAAAAATGGGCTTCGCTTTGGCTCAAGCAGCACAGCAGCTCGGAGCTGAGGTTACGTTGATTTCAGGTCCAGTTTCTCTCCAAACTCCAAATGGAGTAAAACGCATTAACGTTGTCAGTGCCGAAGAGATGCATCAAGCGGCTATGGCCAATGCCACCCATCACGATATTTTCATTGGCTGCGCCGCTGTAGCCGACTATCGCCCTGTCGATATTGCCGCTCAAAAAATCAAGAAAACTGCAGATAACGATGATATGCATATCACTATGGTGAAGAATCCTGACATCATTGCCTCAGTGGCTTCGTTATCAGCATCACGTCCTTTTACTGTAGGTTTTGCCGCTGAGACACAAGATGTCGAGGCATACGCCTTAGATAAGCTACAACGTAAGAATCTGGATATGATTTGTGCAAATGATGTATCTATCGCTGGTCAAGGCTTTAACAGTGACTCAAATGCGATTACCGTATATTGGCAAGGCGGTAGCAAGTCATTAGGCAGCGCAATGAAAACTGAGTTAAGTCACGCCATTTTGGAAGCTATCTCAGAGCAGCTAGCATAAATCTAATGAGATAAGGTGGCACAGGCTGTTTGTGTTACTCATAGGCAAACTGCTTATCACAGAGTGCCTTTCCGTTAATGTATTCTCCAAAACAGAGATTGTTACACAGTTCAACCATTTACCACGTTGAACTGTGTAGTTATAAGCCGCTTAGGTACACTAACAGATCTACTTATGGGCGATATCGTGCTGAAATTGGCATGCAGTAATCAAAAGGAAAAGGATTTATGTCCGCTACGAAAAAGTCGAATAGAAAAGAGGAAATCCTTCAAGCACTCGCTCAAATGCTTGAGTCTAATGAAGGAACATCTCGCATCACCACCGCAAAGCTTGCCAAGCAAGTTGGGGTGTCTGAAGCAGCCCTCTATCGTCATTTTCCCAGCAAAGCCCGTATGTTCGAAGGGCTTATCGAGTTTATTGAAGAATCTTTAATGTCTCGAATTAACCGCATTCTCGATGAAGAAAAAGACACACTGACACGTATTCGTCTGGTACTTCAATTGATACTCGTTTTCTCCGAACGCAACCCAGGATTAAGTCGCATTCTTTCTGGTCATGCTCTAATGTTTGAGAATGAACGATTACGCGACCGAATTAATCAGCTTTATGAAAGAATTGAGACATCTTTGCGTCAAATCCTTCGTGAGCGCAAAATTCGCGAAGGTAAAAGCTTCCCTGTTGATGATAAAATTCTAGCAGCACAACTGCTTGGTCAAGTTGAAGGTAGCTTAAACCGCTTTGTTCGCTCTGACTTTAAATACACGCCAACGTCCACCTTTGATGAATACTGGGCGTTACTCAAACTACAATTGCAGTAAACTGAATGAAAACAGATAAAAAGCCAGACTTTACCTTGTCGTTACTTCACCCTAAATATTGGGGAGTATGGTTCGGGTTTGGTCTACTCGCACTGATTGTAAATTTGCTTCCTTATTCACTCCTCTTCAAGTTAGGCCGAGGTTTGGGCAAATTTGGGATGCGTTTTGGTGGTAAACGAGCCAAGATAGCCAAACGCAATTTAGAGCTCGCCTTCCCTGAAAAAACACCGCAAGAGCATGATGCCTTTATAGAAGAGAACTTCAAGAATTCAGGTATGGCTTTGATTGAAACAGGGATTACCTGGTTTTGGCCAACATGGCGCTTCAAGCGTATTTTGGTTGCAAAAGATATCAGTGCGCTCGAAAAACATGAATCAGAAGGTAAAGGTGTACTGTTGTGCTGTGTGCATGCATTAAACCTCGAAATTACCGCTCGAGCTTTTGCAGTGTTAGGGCTTCCCGGTTATGGTGCTTATCGTCCTCATAGCAACCCTGCTTATGAGTTCATCCAATATAGAGGCAGAACCCGAAATGGCAATAAATTGATCTATCGTACAGACCTCAAATCGATGATCCGCGTAATGCGTCAAGGTCACCGCTTGTTCTATTTACCAGATCAAGACTATGGCCACAATAAGAGCGTTTTTGTACCTTTCTTCGCCGTAAAAGAAACTTGTACAACAACAGGTACTAGTATTTTGGCTTATACAAGCAAATGCGCTATTGTTCCTGGCTCTGGATTTAGGAACGAAAGGTGCAAATATGAAATCATCGCAAATCAATCCATTGAAGATGAATACCCGAAGAAAGATGAAGTTGCCGCGGCTGCCCTGATGAACCAATATGTCGAGCAAATTATCCTAAGAGCTCCAGAACAGTGGCTGTGGATGCACAAACGATTCAAATCTGTGCCAGATGAAACTCAAACTAACTCACGCTATCTTTAACTGTTAAGCCTTATGAGTAATCAAGAAAATATAGATAAAAACCTCTATAACCCTACTTTCCAATGGGCATTCTTACACCCAAAGCACTGGGGAACTTGGCTCGGTATTCTCTTTGCTGTTTTACTGGCTTTTGTACCCGCTAAACCACGCGATAAATTTGCCCGCTACATCTCTGGTATTATCGTTGGCAAAAATGGTCGTGTAGTCAGGCGTACTCGCCTCAATCTACAAAAGTGTTTTCCAGAAAAGTCCGAGCAAGAGATCCAGCATATTGTCGAAGAGACGTTTGCTAAAGCAGGTCAATACTTGTTAGGGTATTCAGAGTTTTTGATTCGCTCAACTAAACACAACCAGCAGCGTGGCGTTATGATCGGTGAAGAAAATCTGATGCCTTTATTAGATGCTGGTGACAATGTGATTATCTTAGCACCACACGCATGGGCTGTTGATTACCCGGCGGTGATGCTCGCTGCGCAAGGTTACAAAGTCGCAACGATCATGAAGCCACAAAACAACCCTATTGGTGACTGGCTGATGCATGTTCAGCGTATGCAATATGGTGGTCGTATCTTTGCTCGTAGTGCTGGAGTGAAACCATTCGTGCGCTCTATTAAAGATGGGTATATCGGATATTGGCTGCCTGATGAGGACCATGGCCCACAAAACTCAGTATTTGTGCCTTTCTTTGCCACAGAAAAAGCCACATTAAAAGGCTTTGGCAAAATGTCTCGATTATCGCGAGCAAAAGTAGTGCCCGTCCTGCCTGCCTATAACGACAAAACCAGCAAATACGAAGTGCATATTCTGCCTGCTATCGATAACTTCCCTACGGGTGATGAAGAGCAAGATGCACGGGCGATGAATAAAGCGATTGAAGATTTGCTACGAGATAAACCTGAACAGTATATGTGGAACTTATACCTTCTCGAAACCCAACGTGATGGCGTTCGTATCTACGACAATATCTAGTCACCAAGCATCAATCAAAAACAAAAGCGCTTGCCTCGGCAAGCGCTTTTGTTTGAATACAAGACACAAGATTACTGCTGACAATGGGAGCAAAAAAACGTGTTTCTCTGCCCGATTTTCATTTGTTCTATTGGTTCTCCGCACTGATGGCAAGGTTCGTTAGCTCGTCCATAGACTTGCAACTCTTGAGCAAAGTATCCTGGCTTACCATCCGATTGAGAAAAATCTTTTAACGTCGTACCACCTTCAGTGATCGCTTGTGCTAAAACACGCTTTATTTCTGAAACGAGTAACTGCCACTGAGTCAAAGTCACTTTATAAGCAGGTGTTGTTGGGTGTATTCCAGCGCTAAACAATGACTCACAAGCGTAGATATTGCCTACCCCCACAACATTGGCATTGTTCATAATGAAGGTTTTTACCGCCACACGTTTGTTTCTTGCTTTCTCCGACATCCAATCGGCACAAAACTCTTCAGTCAATGGCTCAGGACCACAGTTCGCTAGGAGTTCATGAGATTCTCCAGGCGCACACCAAAGCCAAGCTCCAAAGCGACGTGGATCGTTGTAACGCATCACTTTACCGTTACTCAAAACCAAATCAACATGATCGTGTTTCTCCGCTTCAGGTGGGTTCTCAAGAACACGTAAACTTCCCGACATACCAAGGTGAACAATTGCTGTTCCTTTGTCAGTGTCTATCAGCAAATATTTAGCTCTACGACGAATCGACGTGATCGCTTGCCCATGTAACTGATGAATTTCCTGTGGGATCAACCAGCGCAATTGTCTTTGGCGTACCACAATTTCTTTAATGGTCTCATCCAATAAGTGTGGACTGATCCCAAGACGAGACACTTCTACTTCAGGTAACTCTGGCATAAGAGCCCTTTATTGATTGGATTCGGTAGGTATTAGACTACTGGCTTCAAAGCTGACTGCAACCCAATTTTCATCGTAGGTATTCAGCAGCCAGAATTTTTCAAGCTGATAGGCCGTTATACGTTGAGGCTCTTCTTTCTCTTGATACCACACCTCGACCGTCATTGGGTTTTCCAATACAGGTTTTAGTTTGGCGTAGGTCTTCTCATCCACAGGAGTCCCCTGAATGGCTCGCCAACGCTGAATGACACTAGCTGCGTCTGACGTCCATTTTTCAGGAATGGCATGCCAAGTCTCGTCATCAAGATAAAACTGTATGCCTGCGTAGTTGATTTCAATTGGACTGGCATTTGGATCTAGCACCAACCCAGTTAAAACCTGAGGCTCGACATCTTGCTCAATAAGATACTGCTTAATGAGATTTGGCGCCGCCATCAACAACATAAACGCCGAGATGGCGATAATTAATATGTTGTTCCAACGACGCTTGGAGAGCTTGAAACGTTTGAATATCACGTTAGTTTAACTTATTACGATCATCGTCATCCTTACGCTCGTATTCACCTTCAAAAGTATTGCCATCTTGGTGCTTGTCGAAAGGATTTTGTTGGAAAGGATCATGACCTTGGAAGCCGCCTTGGTGAAACCCTCCGTTAGACATGGTTTTCACTACCATTTTACTCATCAAATATTTCGCTATCGCCGCACGCGGTGCCGGTAATAGGACTAACATGCCAAGTGCATCTGTCATAAAGCCAGGGGTAAGCAATAGGACACCCGATACCGCTAGCATGACACCTTCAACAATTTGTTGTGCAGGCATTTCACCTTGCTGAAGTCGCGTTTGCACCGACATTAGCGTTTGCAAACCTTGGCTTCTTACTAAAGACGCACCCACAAAAGCCGTTAGTAAAACTAACCCGATTGTTGGCCACAATCCTAGGAAACCACCGACTTGAATAAACAACCCAATTTCGATAATTGGTACAAAAATAAACAGTAATAATAATATCGGAAACACAACGTCCTCCTTGGTTTGATGTCAGTTTACGCTGACCTAGAACCAAACCACAAATAAAATGCTCAGTTTCACCTACCTAAAGCACAGATTTAGTTTTACAAAGTATAAATTTGAACAATAAATTCATGAATTTTTTTGATGGTTATCGCATCTCCGACTCGTTACGCAACGTTGTGCAAACTTTCGGTGAAAAAGGTGATCTGGATACTATTTTTATGTGCTACTTTGAGTAATATGTACCCCATAAGTCAGGACGTAATAACTAGCCAATTATTCTGGCGAATGGATTCTTAAAACAGATTTGGCAAATATACTGTAATCAACGCAGAACAATAATCTAAGGATCCAAAATATGGCTACAACCACACACGCTAATCCTGTAGCAACTCAAGCCACTCGTATTGAAGAAGATCTATTAGGCCAACGTCATGTCCCGGCGGATGCTTATTATGGCATTCACACGCTGCGCGCTATCGAAAACTTTAATATCTCCAACGTTACCATTTCTGATGTACCCGACTTTGTTCGCGGTATGGTAATGACCAAGAAAGCAGCCGCATTAGCCAACAGAGAACTAGGCGTCATTCCAAAAGACATCGCGCAATTCATCATTCAAGCATGTGATGTTATTTTGGAAACTGGCAAGTGCATGGACCAATTCCCATCTGACGTGTTCCAAGGCGGCGCAGGCACTTCTGTCAACATGAACACCAACGAAGTCATTGCTAACGTTGCGCTAGAGCTGATGGGTAAAGAAAAGGGTCAATATGAGTTCATCAACCCTAATGACCATGTAAATAAGAGCCAGTCTACCAACTGTGCGTACCCAACAGGGTTCCGCATCGCGGTTTACAACAGTGTTCGTAAACTCATTGATGCTATCGAGTATCTAAAAGGTTCATTTGAAGACAAGAGCCAAGAGTTCTCTACGATTCTAAAAATGGGCCGTACCCAGCTACAAGATGCCGTTCCTATGACTGTGGGCCAAGAATTCCATGCTTGGGCCGTCACTTTGAACGAAGAAATTCGTAACCTAGACTACACCTCTAAGTTACTGCTTGAAGTAAACCTAGGCGCAACAGCCATCGGTACAGGCCTAAACGCTGCTGAAGGTTATCAAGAGTTAGCCGTTAAACACCTAACTGAAGTCACAGGACTAGAATGTGTTCCAGCTGAAGATTTGATTGAAGCAACGTCAGACTGTGGCGCTTACGTAATGACACACGGCGCTCTAAAACGCTTGGCGGTTAAGCTATCTAAGATCTGTAATGATCTTCGTTTGTTGTCTTCAGGCCCACGTACAGGCTTGAACGAGCTGAACCTACCTGAGCTTCAAGCTGGTTCATCCATTATGCCAGCTAAGGTAAACCCTGTAGTGCCTGAGGTGGTTAACCAAGTGTGCTTCAAAGTACTTGGTAATGACAACACTATCTCATTTGCAGCAGAGGGTGGACAGCTTCAGCTTAACGTGATGGAGCCAGTCATTGCACAAAGCATGTTTGAGTCTCTCGATATTCTGAAGAATGCCTGCATTAACCTTCGTGATAAATGTGTAGATGGCATCACCGTTAATAAAGAAATCTGTGAGGGCTATGTCTTTAACTCTATTGGTATTGTGACTTACCTAAACCCTTATATTGGTCACCACGAAGGCGACATTGTGGGTAAGATTTGTGCTGAAACTGGTAAGAGTGTTCGTGAAGTAGTGCTTGAGAGAGGGTTACTTTCAGAAGAAGAGCTCGATGACATCTTCTCAGTAGACAATCTGATGAAACCTCAGTATAAAGCGAAACGCTACGAGTAATACTGCAGTTGAGGCTCTCCTTTTGGGGAGCCTTTTTAGTTGTTACTTTGCCAAATTAAAGACTTTATAAAATTCAAATAACACGACATAAACAAATATCTTCCGTCATTTACACAAATGACCCAAAGATATAATGCGAGGAATTGCTATGGTTGCTATAGAACTGGCCGTCGTACTGCTATTTATCTATTTAGGTGCACGTATAGGCGGTATTGGAATTGGTTTAGCGGGTGGTGCGGGTGTTATTGCCCTATCTTTAGTCTTAGGCGTACCGACAAGCCAAGCTTACATCCCGGTGGATGTTATTCTAATTATCATGTCGGTCATTACTGCGATTGCCGCAATGCAAGTTGCTGGTGGCATGGACTGGTTAGTACAAGTTGCTGAAGATTTTCTTCGCAAACATCCAGAAAGGATTACCTTTTACGCTCCAATTGTAACTTTCTTGATGACACTCATGGCTGGTACAGGTCATACCGCGTTCTCTACACTACCTGTAATTGCCGAAGTGGCAAAAGGTCAGGGCGTTCGTCCATCTCGCCCGCTTTCAATCGCCGTTGTCGCTTCCCAAATCGCGATTACAGCGTCTCCAATCTCAGCCGCAGTTGTCGCTTTTGCAGCTATGCTAGCGCCAATGGGCGTTGATTACTTAACACTTCTTGCGGTTTGTATCCCAACCACCTTTATCGCTTGTATGGTCGGTGCGTTTGTTGCCAACTTTATGGGTAGTGAGCTTAAAGATGATCCGGTTTATCAAGAGCGCTTGGCTCAAGGTCTTATCAAACTAAACACTGCTCAAAAACGTGAGATCCTACCGACAGCGAAGAAAGCAACCTACATCTTCCTAGGTGCGATTGCCTTCGTTGTTTGTTACGCAGCGGCTATCTCCGGCTCTATTGGTTTGATTGAAGACCCTGCACTTGGACGTAACGAAGCAATTATGACGGTAATGTTAGCAGCGGCAGCAATCATCACGCTAACCACTAAGATCGATGCGTCTAAAATTCCTTCAGCAGCCACCTTCCGCTCGGGCATGACAGCATGTGTGTGCGTACTAGGTGTTGCATGGTTAGGCTCAACATTCGTTAACGCACATGTGGACGGCATCAAAGAGTTTGCAGGCGCGCTACTTGCTGACTACCCATGGATGCTAGCCCTAGTACTGTTCTTTGCTTCTATGCTGCTTTATTCTCAAGGCGCAACGACAGTTGCACTTATGCCAGCAGCATTAGCGATTGGAGTTGCTCCTCTCACAGCTGTTGCCTCATTTGCAGCGGTTAGTGCACTATTCGTTCTTCCAACGTACCCAACCTTATTGGCGGCGGTAGAAATGGATGACACAGGTTCAACGAGAATCGGTAATCTAGTCTTTAACCACCCATTCTTCATTCCTGGTGTTGCAACTATCGCAACAGCAGTCGCACTAGGCTTTGCCTTTGGCGGCATTTTGATTGGCTAACCTTAGGCTATTCTAGAAAATGAGAGCTGCGTTGATACGCGGCTCTTTTTTTGTCTGAGTTGAAACAAAACAGCCTATCTTCCTGTCCTAAGTTAATATAACCTCAACTTATTCACGATCGCGTTTACTTGGCTTGTATGTACCGAATATTGTCTCCGTTCATCTTACTTTTCGCTATTGCCGTCTCTACCCCGAGCTGGGCGCTATTTGGCAACTCCAATAATGCACCAGCTTTCGCTCCAAATACCGCCAATACTTTTGTCCCAGTTGATGAAGCTTTCCCTATGAACTTCTACCAACAAGGTAATAAAGTGTTCATCGATTGGCAGGTCAAAGAGGACTATTACCTCTATCAAGAGCGCATTGCAATCAGTGGTGAAAATGTCGCTATTGGCAGCATCAAGATGGAAGACGGAACACCGTATAAAGATGAATTTTTTGGTGACGTCAATATCTACACAGAACCCCTTTTTGTCGAAGTACCATTGAGTCAATATCAGACTGGAGCCAAGCTCATTGTGCAGTACCAAGGCTGTGCAAAAGCAGGCTTCTGTTATCCACCAGAAACACGTGTCATAGACATCAGTCCATTCGACTTTGACAGTGCAACTCCTCTCGATAACGCGAATGTCGTTAAAACAACAGCTGCGGATACTGCTAACGCCACACCATCGAAAACTCGAGATAGTGAACTGACTGATAAACTGGCTCAAAACTGGTGGACACCTGCGTTATTTTTACTATTGGGCATAGGGCTCGCATTCACGCCTTGTGTGCTACCTATGTACCCTATCCTAACCAGCATTGTATTGGGCGGTGGTAAACGCAGCCATAAACAAGCACTGGTATTATCCCTAGTATATGTACAAGGTATGGCGTTAACTTACACACTACTGGGACTAGTCGTCGCCTCTGCTGGTATGCAGTTTCAAGCCGCGATGCAGCATCCGTATGTGTTAATCGGCCTCAGTACTTTGTTTGTCGCGCTATCATTATCTATGTTTGGTTTGTATACCCTACAGCTCCCAAGCGGACTGCAAACTTGGCTCAATAATCTCAGCAATAAACAGCAAGGTGGCAACTTATTTGGTGTTTTCGCCATGGGAGCTATCTCAGGTTTAGTCTGTTCTCCTTGTACTACAGCTCCGTTATCAGGAGCGTTGTTGTATGTAGCACAAAGTGGAGATTTACTGACTGGCGGTATCGCGCTTTATGCTCTTGCCCTAGGTATGGGTATCCCTCTTATGGCTGCCGCGGTATTTGGAAATAAACTGCTGCCTAAAGCGGGTAATTGGATGGAACGAGTTAAAATACTGTTTGGTTTTGTCTTACTCGCAGCGCCAATCTTTCTACTTGAAAGACTACTGCCTGAGTTTTGGAGTACCGTGCTTTGGTCAGTACTGGGCATCTCTGCCTTTGGTTGGCTTTATCATCAGAAAAACGCACTGCCCTTCGGCGGTTGGAAACAAAGCTGTGTTGGGATACTGGCCATCCTAGGTTTATTTGCTTCAGCACAACCTTTGCTGAACCATTGGTTTGGCTCCACCAGCAATAATGTAAGCAGCGAAGTCACTGTCAGTTTCATCCAGATTAATAATGTGCAAGAGCTCAATGCGGAACTCGCCAAAGCAAAACAAGCCGGAAAACCCGTTATGCTGGACTTCTATGCCGACTGGTGTGTGGCGTGTAAAGAGTTCGAGAAGTACACCTTCCATGATGCCTCGGTTGAGCCCGTGTTGTCTCAGTTTGTGTTACTTCAAGCCGACGTCACTAAAAACCAACCTCAAGATATTGAGTTGCTTAAACAGATGGATGTGCTTGGACTCCCTACGATTGAATTTTGGGATGCAAAAGGCAATGCGGTGTCCAGCGCTCGTCTTACAGGCTTTGTTCCTGCTGAAGATTTTTTGCAACATCTTCGTAAAAACCAGCTGATTGATACTTTGAGCCCATGATAGACAATAAAAATTCGATTCTCATCAGAGTTTTGCATTGATTCATTTGTTCAAAGAGCAGTCTGAATTAATAATATAAATTAACACTTTCGTAAAAAGTTGAGATGTTATGGAACCCAGCTACACCATTATTATCGCTGATGATCACCCACTCTTTAGGAATGCACTTTTCCAATCAGTGCACATGGCGATAAGTGGTGCCAATCTACTAGAAGCTGATTCCTTGGATTCGCTACTTGGATTGCTTGCCAAGAATGATGAACCAGATTTGATCTTGCTTGATCTTAAAATGCCAGGAGCCAATGGCATGTCCGGACTGATTCACCTACGAGCTGACTATCCGGATATTCCGGTCGTCGTTATCTCTGCTAGTGAAGAGCCCAGTATCGTGTCTCAAGCTAAAACGCATGGCGCTTTTGGTTTTATTCCTAAATCCAGTGACATGCGTGAACTGATTAATGCTTTGAATCAGGTGTTGAACGGAGAACCTTATTTCCCTGCTGAGCTTTTGATTGATAGAGCTGAGAACAACGACCTTGCGGAAAAGCTGGCGACACTTACTCCACAACAATACAAAGTATTAGGCATGTTGTCTGATGGTTTACTGAACAAGCAAATTGCTTATGATTTGAATGTCTCTGAAGCTACAATCAAAGCACATATGACGGCGATATTTAGAAAACTTGGTGTAAAGAATCGTACTCAAGCGGTGATTCTATTGCAGCAAATGGAATCCGACAGCTAGCTCTTTCCGCTCCTCAACTCGCTTCACTACTCCCTTTAGAGCTAGTTACTATGCGCTCTGAAGGGGGGTTCATGCAATATTTGCAATAAATTCCTACCTCATTCAACTACTTTTATTTCCAATCTTATCGATAAACGTTAGACCTTTGGCTAATTTAACATCAAATTAACATCACACTTTTCATACCGAAATTCAGCAACGCTTTGTTTTGTATATGCTTAATCATTTTCTTCTGTCGACTAAAGTTGCACTGAGTTATCGCCTTTAGCCTGCTACCTTATAAAACGTAACAATACGTTAACACCACACAAAAGGAGAAGGCCATGGCGTTCGAATCATCAGAACAAGCTCAAGCCTATTGGAAGGAAAATCTAGGAATCATGGGATCCCTATTAGCCGTTTGGTTCATCGTATCTTACGGCGCAGGAATCCTATTTGTTGACGCACTTAACGCTATTCAGTTTGGCGGATTTAAACTGGGCTTCTGGTTTGCACAACAAGGTTCAATCTACACCTTTGTTGCACTGATTTTTGTTTATGTCGCTCGCATGAACGCTCTCGACAAGAAATATAACGTACAGGAAGACTAAGAGGCACACTAATGGATATTCAAACTTGGACGTTTATTCTTGTTGGTATTACCTTCGCGCTCTATATCGGTATCGCGATTTGGGCACGCGCAGGTTCAACAAGTGAATTTTATGTCGCTGGCGGTGGTGTTCACCCTGTAGCTAACGGTATGGCTACGGCAGCTGACTGGATGTCGGCAGCATCATTTATCTCAATGGCAGGTATTATCTCATTCATCGGTTACGATGGTGCGGTGTATCTAATGGGTTGGACAGGTGGTTATGTTCTACTTGCTCTATGTCTAGCACCATACCTACGTAAGTTCGGTAAATTTACCGTGCCTGACTTTATCGGTGATCGTTACTACTCTAAAACGGCACGTATGGTAGCAGTATTCTGCGCAATTTTCGTTTCTTTCACTTACGTGGCAGGACAGATGCGTGGCGTTGGTGTTGTATTCTCACGCTTTTTAGAAGTAGACATTAACCTTGGTATCGTTATCGGTATGGCGATCGTCTTCTTCTACGCGGTAATGGGTGGGATGAAAGGCATCACGTATACTCAGGTGGCGCAATACTGTGTGTTAATCTTTGCATTCTTAGTACCAGCCGTATTTACTTCACTCATGATGACAGGCTCAGTCTTCCCACAAGTGGGTTTTGGCTCAACTATCTCGGGCTCTGAAACCTACTTACTTGATAAACTTGATGGCTTGACTCAAGAGCTTGGCTTTACCGCCTATACCGATGGCTCGAAGAGTATGGTCGACGTCTTCTTTATCTGTGCAGCTCTAATGGTCGGTACTGCGGGTCTACCTCACGTTATTATTCGCTTTTTCACAGTACCTCGCGTAAAAGATGCACGTATCTCAGCAGGTTGGGCACTTGTCTTTATCTCGCTACTTTATACCACTGCGCCTGCAGTAGCAGCCTTCGCTCGCGTTAACATGATTGACACGATCAACGGTCCAGACATGAAAGGTGTCGCAGCAGCTGAAGCACCAAGCTGGTACAAAAACTGGGAAAGCACTGGTCTAGTAGGTTGGGAAGATAAGAACGGTGACGGCAGAATGTTCTACTCAGGCGATGAACGCAATGAGATGAAGATTAACCGTGACATCATCGTATTGGCTTCTCCAGAGCTTGCTCAATTACCAAACTGGGTAGTTGCATTGCTGGCTGCTGGTGGTCTTGCCGCCGCACTTTCTACCGCAGCAGGTCTACTGCTTGTTATCTCAACGGCCGTCTCGCACGACTTGCTCAAGAAAGGGTTTAAGCCCGACATGACCGATAAGCAAGAATTGATGTATGCCCGGATAGGCGCCGCACTCGCCGTAATAGGTGCAGGTTACCTAGGTATCAACCCACCAGGGTTCGTGGCTCAGGTAGTAGCGTTCGCCTTCGGCTTAGCAGCGGCTTCCTTCTTCCCTGCGATTATCTTAGGTATCTTCTATAAGAAGATGAATAAAGAAGGTGCGATCGCAGGTATGCTTTCAGGTATCTTGTTCACTGCTGCTTACATCATCTACTTCAAGTTTGTAAACCCAGCAGCAAATACACCTGATAACTGGTTATTCGGAATCAGCCCAGAAGGTATCGGTACGCTAGGTATGTGTTTGAACTTCACGGTTTCTATCATCGTTAACAAGTTCACCGCTGAAGTGCCGAAAGAAGTACAAGATAT
The DNA here is from genome assembly GCF_021568915.1 of Vibrio sp. McD22-P3. NCBI lineage: Bacteria > Pseudomonadati > Pseudomonadota > Gammaproteobacteria > Vibrionales > Vibrionaceae > Vibrio > Vibrio sp. McD22-P3. The sequence goes on along the minus strand of NZ_JAKGTN010000026.1, from coordinate 59,634 downwards.
GGTTGAGTCAATCCGCTATCCGAAAGGTGCGGGTGCAGCACACGACCACTAATATAGCGCTACAACGCTAAAACTAAAAAGCCACCGCAATTGCGGTGGCTTTCTTTTTTAACGCCGAACTTATGAGCGCTCTTTATAAGAGTAATCGACATCAATTACCGCACGATACATGACGTTGCCGCTATTCTCAGCAAACTCCTCGACAGTAACTTGAGCATCTTGGACCTCTATAGAATTACGCAGAAGGTCATTTTCGTTGACACGAAGCTTATACACTAAATCGGTAGAAGGGGTAGATTTCAAATCGTTTACCATTTTGAAGCCAGCTTCATACGCTTGCTCTTTAGTGTTAAAACCTTCTGTACGGAAATCGGCATCACCTACCAAACTCGTAGTAGTTGCCATAGCGGTAGTAGACATAACTAATGATGCTGTAATAAATGCTAGTTTTTTCATGATTTCACCTCATTGTTTCCTTTTGGGGATATCCCCTCACCGTACATACAAATATGTTGGTGTTAAGCCAAGTACTTCAACGGACTCCAACTTACTTACGGTGCATACTTACTAAAAGTTAAGCAACCCAACAGTAGTGACAATACAACGTAAAATGATGTGTATTATCATTAGCAAAATAGTTTGCTGCTATATTACGGTCAGATAACCAATTCAGATTAACGCATCTCGATATATAAAGACCGTCGTGATATTAACTATCTTTCGCGTCATATTGATAATTTACGTCAACAATAGCACGGTATTTAATAACACCTTGTTTTTCCGCAAATTCCTGAACCACAATTTCTGTGTTATTTAGTTCAATACTATTAAATTCCGTATCATGGCCATTAAGTTTTAACTCGTGAGCAAGTTCGCCATGTGGCATTGCTTTCAGGTCCTTTACTAGATCGTACCCAGCTTCATAAGCTTGTTGCTTCGAGTCGAAAGCTGATGTCCTAATTTCCGTATTACCTAAGTCGCTTCCTGCGAACACACTTCCAGAAACTAAAACTAATGATGTGATGGTTAGTAGTTTTTTCATGTATTCACCTTTTTATTGTTGGCTGACTCTCTGTGAGTGGTGTCTAGATTACCGAGTCATTTGTAAAGAGTCTGTCAACGAAGGTAAAGACAACAACATATTTAGTAAAGACATAGAAAAAGAGAAAACATAACCATAACAATTACATTTTCTCTAACATTTTATTGACTTAATATAGCTCTCAACTTTAATGGCTTAACAGGTTTAGCAATAAACTTGAAGCCATTCGACTTAATGCCTTCAAGCATAGAGTCCGTTCTGTCGGCACTAATAATAACGCCATTAAATGAATCACCAATACGTAACCTAAACTGTTGAAGCACTTCCAGCCCAGTACGTCCATTGTCTAACCGGTAATCCGATAGAATGACATCAGGCTCCCACCCCTCTTCTAAGTGCTTAAGACTCGCAACCAGATCCAATGCGGTACGAACATCACAACCCCACCGAGCTAGTAAGGTTTGCATCCCGACTAAAATGTCGGGTTCGTTATCCACGCATAGCACTTTGAGATGACTTAGCCCCGCATCTGGCGCCACTTTGGCTTTGTCGGCAGCAGGAGCCACTTCAGTCGCCACATCCAGAGTTATCGAGAAGACGCTTCCTCTATCCGGCCACGAGCGCATCGATATCTGGTGATTAAGCACTCTTGCAATACCACGTGATATCGCAAGCCCTAGCCCAAGGCCTTGATCCGCGCGTGCTTGATCTACCCGAGTAAACTCATTAAAGATCTCTTTTTGCTTGTCTTCAGGAATACCAATGCCATCGTCCCAGACATCAATTCTTACTCGCCCGTTAACTCTTCTTGCACCTAACAGCACCTTACCTTCTGGGTTATAACGAAACGCATTAGTGAGGAAGTTCTGTAACACGCGGCGCAGCAATTTTGGATCAGACTTTACAATGAGCGATGAAGAGACAACCGAGAAATCAATCTGTTGACCGATAGAGATAGCACTAAATTCCGCTTTCAGGTTGTTAAAGACTTCCGACAATTGAAACCCGCGCACGTTAGTCTGCAACTTCCCAGACTCAAGGCGTGAAATATCCAGCAAATCGCCAATCAACTCCTCTGCGGCTCCCAATGCACTCTCGATATGAGAAGAGAGTTGGCGTGTTTCATCATCCTTGCTTGCCTCCGATAAAGAAGAGGCAAATAAACGAGCTGCATTTAGCGGCTGCATTAAGTCATGGCTCACCGCAGCTAGAAAACGCATTTTTGATTGCGATTCCGATTCCGACTTTTTGGTGGCAAACACCAATCGTTTGTTGAGCTGTTCGAGCTCTTGCGTTCGTTCAATCACCCGCTCTTCAAGCCGCTCATTCGCATCACGTAATGCACTTTCCGCTTCTCTAAATACCGTAATGTCAGTAAAGCTCATAACAAAGCCGCCGCCGGGCATAGGGTTACCTTGAACTTCGATCACGCTACCATCGGGACGCACTCGAGACGACGTATGAGGAGAGCCTTGCTCTAGATAATGGATGCGTTTGCGAACGTGCTCATTGGGATCACCTGGCCCACATAAGCCTTGTTGTGCATTGTGACGAATGACATCAGCAATGGGTCTGCCAACTTGGATTAAACCAGCAGGAAAGCTGAATAGTTCGAGGTATCGACGATTCCACGCCACCAACCTAAGCTGTTTGTCTACTACCGCTATGCCTTGTCCAATATGTTCAATTGCCCCTTGCAACAAGCCACGACTAAAGTGATAAAGCTCCGACGCTTCATCAACAATGGTCGCCACTTCCTCAAGCTGCATATTTCGTCCCTGCAAGGCCGACGTTAGCACCAGTTTGGCCGATGACGCGCCAAACACCCCGGCTAAAACACGTTCTGTATGACGAATTAGCTCTGCAGAAGCTTGCTGATTGGGTAAAGGCTGCTTTTCCTGCTGCTTCCAAAACTGTCGAAATGCACTTCTGACTCTGGTTCTGCCAACAAACCGAGAAGCAAGCATCTCCAGTTCAGCCACTGTGACTCGGCTTTGATATAAGCTGAGATTCTCACTTTCAGGAAGTGGCGTACCAACAAACGAAGCCGATTGCAGTCTTTCTGTTAGGCTTGAACGAGTGGCCAGTGAAATTACTACAAAGCAAATAGCATTCAACACGACGCTAATTAGCATGCCCCAGTCAGAGCTTTCAATATGTAGAGATGAGAGAATGTCAGGCGGCGTAATCACTCGTAAAAGTAGGTTATTGGTCGCATCGCCAGCTAAAAGCCCAGTTTCACTCATCAGGGTGATCAGCCAAATTGCGAATCCAACAAACAGTCCGACATACACCCCTTTTCGATTACCGAGACGCCAATACATCCCCCCAATCAAAGCAGGTGCAAACTGGGTAATAGCCGAGAATGACAAAAAACCAATCGCCGATAGCGAGTGTATTGTGTCCAGCGCCTGATAAAACGCCCAAGCGCCAAACAACAGCAAGCAAATGAGTGCTCTACGAATAATAAGCAGCAGACCGGATAAATGACGGTGTGAGCGGTGCGCCAGTTTAATTCGGCGCAGTAACAATGGCATCACCAGATCATTCGACACCATGATCGCCAATGCAATGGTAGACACAATCACCATACCACTGGCGGCTGATGTGCCTCCTAAAAACGCCAATAAGGCGATATTGTTCGCCTCTGCAAACTTAGGAATACTGATGACAAAGGTATCTGGAGATGTTCCCATCAATAAGCCTTGTCCTACCCAAGCAATTGGCAACACAAATATCCCCATCAGGACCAAATACGCGGGGAACAACCACCTTGCAGTATGTAAATCTTGGGCGCGCTCATTCTCCACTACAATCGTGTGGAACTGACGCGGTAGACACACGATCGCCATCATGGTCAGGCCGGTATGAATTAGCAAGGTAGGAATATTAGGGGATTGATAGGTATTCGATGCCAGTTCACCAAGATGGATATCTGGGCGTTGCCATGCCAAGTAAAGAATGAAAAAGCCAACAACGAGGAATGCTACCAATTTGATAATTGATTCAAAAGCAACAGCCATCATCATGCCGCGATGGTGCTCGGTATTATCGATATGGCGAGTGCCGAACAGCATGGTAAAAATTGCTAGCGCACCAACAACAAACCACGAAATATGATTATCTTGATAGCCCAGTTCATCCGCTAGATTCGGTGCGACGACATCCAATCCCATCGTAATACCGCGAAGCTGTAATGCTATGTAAGGCAAGATGCCGGCTACCGCAATCAGCGTCACCACTACCGCTAAGCCTTGAGACTTGCCATATCGTGCGGCAATAAAATCCGCGATTGAAGTAATGTGTTCGCGCTTTGCTATCAAAATAAGGCGAGCAATAACACGCCAGCCTAATGTGAAGACGATAATGGGGGCGATATAAATGGGTAGAAATGCCCAAGGATTGGAGCTGGCTTGACCAACGGTTCCGTAAAAGGTCCACGAAGTACAATACACAGCAATAGATAGGCTGTACACCCAAGGTCGCCAGTTAGACAACCATTTCTTTTGTCTGTCTCCATACCACGCAATAAGAAACAAAATCCCCAAATACGCCAGTGAAACGGGGACGACTACCCATCCTTGCATGTTGTGATATCCCTTTAAATTCCTTAACTATTATTTAAAGGGCTATCACTAATTTTCACAAATGTTCAGCCTCAATTCTGTGGCTCAGGCTGAGAATTTTCGTTGATATCTCGCACACCTTTGTTTTTCGGCTCAACTTTAATAAACAGTGCGAAGAAGCCCATCGCCGCCATCCCCCAGAAAACGTTGGCTCCCCACAATTCGTAGCCCCAGCCACTGACGGCCATCATCAACGCAATAAGTGCACCTAATGGGATGGCGTTATACAGGGCCTGCAATGCCACCATCTTGTTAGCATCAGACTTTTGGATATATTGAATGGCAGCAATATGAGCGATTGCGAACGTCACACCATGCAGTAACTGGATAACGACAAGTGCCCCAACGGCGGTCGTTGAAGCCGTCAAACCCCAACGAACCATGACACCCACAGAAGAAATAACAAACAGAGTGCGTAGCGACCATCCTGCAAACCATTTCTTACTGAAAGCGAACAATAGCACTTCCGATACCACACCTAGGCTCCACAAATAGCCGATTAGGCTTTCTGGGTGCCCTGCTTCCTTCCAATAAATAGAGCTAAAGCTGTAATAAGCCGCATGGCTTCCCTGAATAAGCGCAATAAGCACCAAAAAGCGTATCACCGACCAATCTTTTAACAGTAATGTCAGCTTTGGCCTAACCGCATCATCTTCATGTTGAGAAACTGGCATAGTCGCTGGACTACGCATCACCAACAGCATCGAGAACACGAAACCCGCAATCGCGGTGTAAACAATCATATTCGCGCCAAACTGTGAGGCTAAATAACCCACCACAGAAGAACCCGCTATAAAGGCAATAGAGCCCCAAAGTCGGGTACGGCCATAATCCAACATACTGCGGTTCGCATAGTGGTTAGCCATCGCATCGGATAAAGGCACAACCGGGCCAAAGCTGAGGTTAAACAGAACTGTGACCAAGGCTAGCATCATAAAACTTGGGCCTGCTGCTAGGTGAGCAGCGACAAAAATGGTGCACGCTAACGTTGCCCAGCGTAGTGCTGGTAACAGACTTTCTGCTTTGTGAATTCGTGGGGTAATCAATAGGTTTGCAACGCAGCGAGTCGCAAAGCCTAATCCCATCAACATACCGACATCTGCTGCAGATACCCCTTGATCTTCAAACCATAACGCCCAAAAAGGCAGATAAACACCGTAGGCAAAAAAGAAACCAAATAAATATTGGGATACCCAAGCGAATGGGGATGGACTCAACATAGCAGCAACCTAAAACAACGACAGGAAAGAGAGCAAAGAGACGCTCTGAATAAGATCGCGCCCATTATGCAATGCGAAACGTTTGCAAAAAAGGGAATTGTTTATAGAAATGAATTTCCCCATATCAAAATGCCTTAAATATTACGTGGCCAACATTCGACTAAAGTCGTCTGGAGCTTGTCGTTAATTTTGCCAGACTATCAGCATAGCCACGGTTACGGAGCTCGTTTTTATGCCTGATAAATTCAATATGTCGTCACCTCCTTTCGACAGACTCACCGAACAGCAACAAAATCAGCTAAGAACAGCCTTAGATGTCGCGTACTTTCGAGATAAGGACGTCATGCTGCGTGCCGGGTCACCCAGCGACAGTTTACATATTATTATTAAAGGCTCTGTCGAAGAGCGCGATGAACACAACCAAGAAGTATTTGCCCACTATACCTATGATGATCTCTTCGACGTCCGTGCATTACTGGGCGATAGCGTGAAACACAATTATGTCGCTTTAGAGGACACCTTAGTTTACTTGTTACCTAAAGAGGTATTCTTATCTCTTTATCATAGTAACGGGCAGTTTGCGGCCTACTTTGATACCAGTTTGGCTACCCGTCAGCAGTTGATAGAAGAAGCACAGAAGCAACAAAACCTTGCTGAGTTCATATTGACCAAAGTCGACGAAGACATCTACCACCCTCCTTTAATTCTAGGGCCAGACTTAACCATTACTGACGTTACTAAGCAGCTGCTCAATCATGGTGTCGACGCCGCATTAATTGAACTGAATCTGGATACTGACACGCAGCAGCGCCACCCTAATACCCTGCCTTACGGCATAGTCACTCGCACCAATATGCTCCATGCCGTCGTGCTAGAAAACCTACCTAATACCACTCCAATCAGTGAGATTGCTACTTTTCCAGTCCACCAAGTCGACAAAGAAGAGTTCCTTTTCAATGCAATGGTGACTATGACTCGACAACGGGTAAAGCGACTAATGGTATGCGAAGGGAAGAAAGCGGTGGGCATGCTCGATATGACTCAAATCCTCAGTGCTTTCTCTACACACTCGCATGTGCTGTCACTCAGTATCGCCAGAGCCAACAATGTTGATGAGTTGGCGTTAGCATCTAATCGACAGCAGCAACTGGTAGATAGTCTCGTGACTAACGGAATCCGAACTCGATTTATGATGGAACTGGTTTCTGCTATCAACGAGCAAATCATTGAGCGCGCGTTTGAGCTTATTCTGCCACCTGCGATGCACGGTCACTGCTGTCTTATCGTCATGGGCTCAGAAGGTCGTGGAGAACAGATTCTAAAAACTGACCAAGATAACGCGCTTATCTTAGAAGATGGTATTGATTGGCCTAATAAAGACAGCGCGCTCAAGGAGTTAAACCATACACTAGCCAGGCTAGGTTACCCACTTTGCCCTGGCAATGTGATGGTCAGCAATGCTCATTGGGTCAACACCACCAGCGAATGGAAACATCGCATAGAACAACTCGTGAGTAGCGCTAATAGTGAAAGTGTCATGGAAATCGCGATTCTGGCCGACGCCAGAGCTGTCGCAGGAAACGCTGAATTGTTAACACCAGTTAAGCAACATTTGCAACAGCAGATGGAAGGTCAAGAAGCAATCCTTACCGAATTCACTCGCCCAGCCCTCAACTTTGCAGTGCCTCTGACTTTGTTTGGTAATGTTAAATCATCAAAACAAGGTGTGGATCTTAAACAAGGCGGTATCTTCCCAATAGTTCATGGGGTGCGCGCCATCAGTCTTGAGTATGGTATCAACGAAACCAACACCTTTGATCGCATCGAACAACTGGTCAGTAAGCGAGTATTGGAAACCTCCACCGCAGAAAATTTGGCCGAAGCGCTCAAGCATTTCTTTAAACTCAGACTGCAGCAGCAGCTATCTCATCACGATATTAGCAATGCCATTCAACTTAATGATTTAGAGAGACCAGAGCGAGACTTACTACGACATGGATTCCATGTCGTGAAAAAATTTAAACAGTGGCTGGGATATCACTACCAAATACGTCACTAATTTCAGCGGAGCAAGGCAGTACCATGAATATTATCTCAAGAGCCTATTGGCGCTATCATTTGCGCCACTCGCCACATCGGCACTTGTTTGCTCGCCCCAAACACAATGAGTATGTGTCCTTGGATTGTGAGACGACAAGCTTAGACCCAAGTGTGGCAGAGATTGTCACCATCGCCGCAACTAAAATTATTGATAACCGAATAATCACTAGTGACCCATTTGAAGTGCGTTTATCTGCACCCAAATCTCTAGGAGAAGACTCGGTGAAGATTCACCATATTACTCACGATGAGCTCAAACACGGCATTAGCGAAAAACAAGCGATGTCAGCACTGCTGAACTTTATTGGTAATCGACCTTTGGTAGGCTATCACATCCGTTATGATAAGAAGATTCTTGATCGCGCGGCTAAAAAACACCTTGGGTTCCCCCTACCCAATGAGCTCATTGAAGTTAGTCAGATCTACAATGATAAACTACTCAAGCTGCTTCCCAATGGTTACTTCGATCTAAGTTTGGAGGCAATCTGTCGACATTTGCAGATTCCTAATTATCACAAACATGATGCATTGGAAGACGCTAAAGCCGCCGCCATGGTCTATCTCAAGCTGACTCGAGGCTCACTTCCACCCTTTCGCCCACAGAGCTAATTATGCTAATCGGTCAGAATGCGACTTAGCTCTCATTAACGCAGGCTTGTAAGTCATTAATTTTGTTTGCCTTTCCTATACTAAGCCTAAAGTCTAATTGCTGAATACCGCAATCTAGCCGAGAGTTAATACACGATCTAGTTCAGCCCTAGTCAAAAAAGCTCAATTCACAAGGAGAGAAGCAATGAGTGAAGTTCATGTTTATCCGGTAAAAGAAAATATTAAAACAAACACTCACGCGGATGACGACACTTACCTATCCATGTACCAACAATCCGTCAGCGATCCTGAAGCCTTCTGGGGTGAGCATGGAAAAATCGTTGATTGGATTAAGCCATTTACCAAAGTAAAGCAAACCTCATTCGACACTGGACACGTTGATATTCGTTGGTTTGAAGATGGCACCCTGAACGTATCTGCCAACTGTATCGATCGTCACTTAGCGGATAAAGGTGATGAGGTTGCCATTATTTGGGAAGGCGACAACCCAGAAGATGACAAGACTCTAACTTTCAATGAGCTTCATAAAGAAGTGTGTAAGTTCTCTAATGCATTAAAAGCTCAAGGAGTTCACAAAGGCGATGTCGTCTGCCTCTATATGCCAATGGTGCCAGAAGCCGCCATCGCTATGTTAGCTTGTACTCGTATTGGTGCAGTTCATACGGTGGTATTTGGTGGTTTCTCGCCTGAAGCACTCTCTGGACGCATTATCGACTCCGATGCCAAGGTCGTTATTACGGCGGACGAAGGAGTACGTGGTGGACGTGCAGTTCCACTTAAGAAAAATGTCGATGAAGCACTGACCAATCCAGATGTAAAAACCATTAGCAAAGTGATGGTGCTAAAACGCACCGGAGGCGATGTCGAATGGCACGAGCACCGCGACGTTTGGTGGCATGAAGCGACAGCACAAGCTTCTGACGTTTGTCCTCCAGAAGAGATGAAAGCGGAAGATCCGCTGTTTATTCTGTACACCTCTGGCTCTACTGGTAAGCCAAAAGGTGTACTTCATACTACTGGTGGTTATCTCGTATACGCCACCATGACCTTTAAATACGTTTTCGATTATCAACCAGGTGAAACCTTCTGGTGTACCGCTGATGTAGGTTGGATCACTGGCCATACTTATTTGGTTTATGGACCACTGGCAAACGGGGCTAAAACGATTCTATTCGAAGGTGTCCCAAACTATCCTGACACAAGTCGTATGAGCGAAGTAGTTGATAAGCATCAGGTTAATATTCTTTATACCGCTCCAACAGCAATCCGCGCATTAATGGCTAAAGGTGATGAAGCTGTCAAAGGCACGACTCGCGATAGTCTGCGCATCATGGGCTCGGTTGGTGAACCTATTAACCCAGAAGCCTGGGAATGGTATTACAAGACCATCGGCAATGAGAAATCACCAATCGTCGATACATGGTGGCAGACTGAGACGGGTGGCATTCTTATTACCCCATTACCAGGGGCAACCGAACTTAAACCTGGCTCAGCAACACGTCCATTCTTTGGTGTTCAACCTGCTCTGGTAGACAACATGGGCAATGTTATTGACGGTGCTACCGAAGGTAACCTTGTCATTCTAGATTCATGGCCAGGTCAGATGCGCACGGTTTATGGTGACCATGATCGCTTTGAGCAAACTTACTTCTCTACATTTAAAGGCATGTACTTTACTGGTGATGGTGCTCGTCGCGACGAAGATGGCTATTACTGGATTACTGGTCGTGTCGATGATGTGCTGAACGTCTCAGGCCACCGTATGGGTACCGCCGAAATTGAATCCGCTTTAGTTGCCTTCGATAAAATTGCTGAAGCGGCCATTGTTGGTATCCCACACGATATTAAAGGTCAGGCGATTTACGCTTATATCACTCTTAATGACGGTGAATTCCCATCGGCAGAACTGCATAAAGAAGTGAAAGATTGGGTGAGAAAAGAGATTGGCCCAATCGCTACACCAGATGTACTTCATTGGACTGACTCGTTACCTAAAACTCGTTCAGGTAAAATCATGCGTCGTATCCTACGCAAAATTGCGACTGGTGATACTAGCAACCTTGGTGATACCTCGACCTTGGCAGATCCAAGCGTCGTAGATAAGCTGATTGCGGAAAAAGCCGAACTTGCTTAACTTATTTGACACTTAATCAACAAACCGCCCGCTTTTCGGGCGGTTTTTTTGTATCAGGATTTATCAAGGTGACGTCAAAATGTGCTCTGTGTTGCAATTTTTCTGACAGACAAGAGGTGATTAGACCAGTAAATTGCTGCTAAATGCTGTGAATTAGCTATAATCTTGGTCAATTTTTAAAAATATGATGGTTATGAGCTTTTCATACCCTCATTTTTTTATGTAGACTTGAAATAAATCACGTTTATTTCACGTTAACCGAAGATGGCGACATTATGGCAGCAAAGTCACGAATTCTAGTTTTAAATGGACCAAATCTTAACCTCTTAGGTCTAAGAGAACCTGGTCATTATGGAAATGAAACACTAGCGCAAATCGTTGATAACTTAACTGATCAAGCATCACTTGCGGATATTGAATTGTCCCATCTCCAGTCAAATCGTGAATATGAACTGATTGAAGCCATCCATGCTGCGCATGGTAATACTGATTTTATCATTATTAACCCTGCTGCTTTTACGCACACGAGTGTTGCACTACGTGATGCATTACTGGGTGTTTCAATCCCATTTATTGAAGTGCACTTATCTAACGTTCATGCCCGAGAAACATTCCGTCATCATTCTTATTTGTCTGATGTTGCCCAAGGTGTTATCTGCGGATTGGGTTCGCAAGGCTATGAATTTGCGCTTTCAGCTGCCATTAAAGCCCTGAAAGCAAAATAACCAAATACTCTACGGCTCAATATTTGAGGCCGTCTTACTCACAAGATAAAGAGAAAGAAACATGGATATTCGTAAAATTAAAAAGCTAATTGAACTTGTAGAAGAATCTGGCATTGCAGAGCTAGAAATTTCTGAAGGTGAAGAATCGGTACGTATCAGCCGTAACAGTCCGGTCAGTGCAGCACCAGCACCAGTTCAATACGCAGCAGCACCTGCTCCAGCGGCAGCACCGGCACCTGCAGCAGCTCCTGCGGCGGCAGCGCCAGCAGCATCAGCAGACGAGCCAGCAGCTCCTGCGGGTCACCAAGTTCTTTCTCCAATGGTTGGTACGTTCTACAGCGCTCCAAGTCCAGATGCGAAACCATTTGTAAAAGTAGGCCAACAAGTTAACGCTGGCGATACTCTATGTATCGTTGAAGCGATGAAAATGATGAACCAAATCGAAGCAGACAAGTCTGGTGTGATTGCAGCAATCCTTGTTGAAGATGGCCAACCTGTTGAGTTCGATCAAGCTCTAGTAATTATCGAATAATAGAGAGCGCTCATTATGTTAGATAAATTAGTAATCGCGAACCGTGGTGAAATTGCACTACGTATTCTGCGAGCATGTAAAGAGCTAGGTATCAAAACGGTTGCTGTTCACTCAACGGCTGACCGCGATCTTAAGCACGTGCTACTAGCAGACGAAACCATTTGTATTGGTCCTGCACGCGGCATCGATAGCTACCTAAATATCCCACGCATCATTAGTGCAGCGGAAGTGACTGGTGCCGTTGCTATCCACCCGGGTTATGGTTTCCTATCTGAGAATGCTGACTTTGCTGAACAAGTAGAGCGTAGTGGTTTCATTTTTGTTGGTCCGAAAGCAGAAACGATTCGCCTGATGGGTGACAAAGTTTCGGCAATCAACTCGATGAAGAAGGCGGGTGTTCCTTGCGTGCCTGGTTCTGATGGTCCTTTAGACGACGACGAAACAAAGAACAAAGCGCACGCTAAGCGCATTGGCTACCCAGTCATCATCAAAGCCTCTGGTGGCGGCGGTGGTCGTGGTATGCGTGTTGTTCGTAGCGAAGGTGAGCTTATTGAAGCTATCGCTATGACACGTGCAGAAGCAAAAGCCGCTTTCAACAATGATATGGTTTACATGGAGAAATTCCTAGAAAATCCACGTCACGTTGAAGTTCAAGTGATTGCTGATGGCCAAGGTGGCGCAATTCACCTAGGTGAGCGCGACTGTTCTATGCAGCGTCGTCACCAAAAAGTAGTGGAAGAAGCTCCAGCTCCAGGCATTACAGAAGAAATGCGTAAGTACATCGGTGAGCGTTGTACTCGTGCATGTATTGAAATTGGTTACCGTGGTGCAGGTACGTTCGAATTCCTATACGAAAACGGTGAGTTCTACTTCATCGAAATGAACACTCGTATTCAGGTAGAGCACCCAGTAACAGAAATGGTAACGGGCGTAGACCTAATCAAAGAGCAGCTTCGTGTTGCTGCAGGCCAACCACTGTCTTTCACTCAAGATGACATCAAACTTCGTGGCCACGCTATCGAGTGTCGTATCAATGCGGAAGATCCTGAGCGTTTCTTACCATGTCCAGGTACTATCACGCGTTTCCACGCGCCAGGTGGTATGGGTGTACGTTGGGAATCTCATATCTACACTGGCTACACTGTGCCTCCTCACTACGACTCAATGATCGGTAAGCTAATCACTTTTGGTGAGAACCGAGATGTTGCCATTGCTCGTATGAAGAACGCACTGGGTGAGATGATTGTAGAAGGTATTAAAACTAATATCACACTTCAAGAATCGATTATGAATGATGAGAACTTCCAACACGGTGGTGCCAACATTCATTACCTAGAGAAAAAGCTTGGCATGAGCTAAGCCCTTTCTAAAAATACTAAAAACCCACTACGGTGGGTTTTTTTATGCTCACTTAACGCGAATCTGCTACACTCTGCGCAAAATTCGTCAAGCAAGGACCCAACTCATGCCTTGGATTCAAATCAAACTAAATGCAACCAACGAAAACGCTGAACAAATCGGCGATATGTTGATGGAAGAAACTGGCGCTCTATCCGTCACCTTCCTAGATGCACATGATACCCCTGTTTTTGAGCCGTTACCTGGCGAAACTCGTCTGTGGGGCGATACTGACATCGTAGCCCTGTACGATGCAGAAGCAGACACCAAGCTTATTTTGACCCAAATAACTGCGTCAAACATGCTCGCTGAGGGCTTTGCTCATAAAGTTGAACAGCTCGAAGACAAAGATTGGGAGCGTGAGTGGATGGAAAACTTCCACCCAATGAAGTTTGGCGAACGCTTGTGGATCTGCCCAAGCTGGCGCGATGTTCCAGAGCCAGATGCCGTAAATGTGATGCTAGACCCTGGTTTGGCTTTTGGCACAGGCACGCACCCTACTACAGCTCTGTGTCTTGAGTGGCTTGAATCTTTAGACCTTGCTGGTAAAACCGTTATCGACTTTGGTTGTGGCTCTGGGATCCTAGCAATCGCCGCGATCAAGCTTGGTGCAGCAAAAGTAATCGGGATCGACATCGATCCTCAAGCTCTAACCGCATCGAAAGATAACGCTGAGCGCAATGGCGTTGCTGACCAATTGGAGCTATTCCTACCACAAAACCAACCGGAAGGCTTAATTGCCGATGTGGTCGTTGCCAATATTCTTGCGGGTCCTCTTCGTGACCTATCTGGCATCATTAAAGGCTTAGTGAAAGAAGGTGGCCAACTTGCCATGTCTGGCGTGTTAGACACCCAAGCAGAAGATGTTGCGAACTATTACCGTGATGAGATGACTATCGACCCAATCGTTGAGCTCAATGAATGGTGCCGAATCTCGGGTAAAAAGTAACCATTATTATTTACAAAGCAGTGCGTTAGCTTGCTAACGCACTGCTTTTTTTTGTTGATACAGAATAGTTTTACCACTAAACGCCTGAAAATCAGGCAATTTGCAGAAACAAATTGTAAATGCTCAAATATTAGTCTTTTCACGCACCGAAAAAATGCGTAAAATGCGCGCCCTTGCTTGTGTAAACCTGTGGCAATGTTTTGAGAATCGGACAATACCAACTTAAGAACAATCTGATTGTGGCGCCTATGGCGGGTGTTACGGATAGACCGTTTCGAGAGTTGTGCCTTCGTTACGGTGCGGGAATGGCGGTCAGTGAAATGATGTCATCCAACCCGAAACTGTGGAAAACAGCTAAGTCACAGCAACGCATGGTGCACGAGGGTGAATCTGGTATTCGCTCGGTGCAAATAGCAGGTGCCGATCCCAAGCTTATGGCTGAGGCGGCACAATTCAGTGTTGAGAACGGTGCGCAAATCATCGACATCAACATGGGTTGCCCTGCTAAAAAAGTGAATAAAAAGCTCGCGGGCTCAGCTCTGCTTAAGTACCCAGACATTATCGAAGATATTCTGCGTACTGTGGTTGATGCCGTAGATGTCCCTGTGACATTGAAAACCCGTACAGGCTGGGATACGGACAATAAGAACTGTGTCCAAATTGCAAAACTAGCCGAAGACTGCGGCATACAAGCACTCGCCCTTCACGGTCGAACTAGAACTTGTATGTACAAAGGCGAGGCAGAATACGACAGCATCAAAGCGGTTAAAAACGCTATCTCTATACCGGTTATTGCTAACGGTGATATCGATAGCCCAGAGAAAGCGAAATTCGTACTGGATTATACCGGTGCAGACGCTTTGATGATTGGACGTCCGGCCCAAGGACGGCCATGGATTTTTGAGGAAATCCAACACTATTTGGAAAACGGTACACTGATGCCAGAGCGTCCCACCGAGGACGTACAAGGCATTTTGCTAGGTCATGTTCAGGCACTTCATCAGTTTTATGGTGAATATTTAGGTCCACGCATCGCTCGTAAGCATGTTGGCTGGTATTTAAAAGAGCATGAACAAGCCAGTGAGTTCCGCCGTGCCTTCAACGCGATTGAAGCGGCTAATGAGCAGCTAAACGCATTGCAAGGCTATTTTGAAAACGTTGCATCATAATTACGAGAAGAGCTAAACCGATTATGTTCGAACAAAATTTGACTTCAGAACCATTGACAGTTACTACAGTAACATCTCAAGACCAGATCACACAGAAGCCTCTACGCGACTCTGTAAAAGCGTCTCTAAAGAACTACCTTGCTCAATTAAATGGTCAAGACGTCACTGAATTGTATGAACTAGTTCTAGCGGAAGTAGAACAGCCGCTACTAGACACCATCATGCAGTACACTCGCGGTAACCAAACTCGCGCAGCAACTATGATGGGTATCAACCGCGGTACTCTTCGTAAGAAACTTAAGAAATACGGCATGAACTAATCCATTGTGATTGTTTTTGTGAAAAAGCCAGAGCCTAGCTCTGGCTTTTTTATTGTCTGTAGATCACAACTCTGTTGTTATCAGCCATATTGCATTCGATAAAACGGTACGTGGGTCAAATCTTAGACCATTAGGGAATAGCCGGATGTTTCACCATCACGTATCGTATAACACACAATAACCACAAAACCTTGTCAGACTGGCCACACAATAACAAACAATGAAAGTCAGCATACCAACTGCCCTGTTGGTAATGTGTTCACCTTTAAGAAAAAGGAGTTCTTAGGATGAATGCCAAATTTTTGCGCCGTAGCTCTATTCAAACTCGTCTCTATCTACTGATAGCGATTGTCTCCATCACGCTGATGGTCCCGCTCGTTCTCGCCCTAGTTGATTATCAACAGTCCTTAATAGCGGCAAAGAAAACTAAAACTCGCCACTTAGTTGAGAGTGCCTACTCGCTTGTCGACCATTACCACCAGCAACAATTGTCCGGTCAGTTGAGTCAACAGCAGGCTCAAGCAGCGGCCGCTAAAGCGATACAGAGTCTTCGTTATGAAGGGAACGATTATTTTTGGATTAACGATCTTACCCCCACCATGGTCATACACCCTATCAAGCCCCAGCTAAACGGGCAAAACCTTAGTCAAATTGCCGATCCCAGTGGCAAAAAACTGTTTGTTGAGATGGTGCAAGTTGCAAAACAACAACAAGCGGGCTTTGTACCTTATCTCTGGCCTAAACCTGGTTTAGAAACACCCGTAGAGAAAGTCTCTTATATCAAGGCCTTTAAGCCTTGGGGATGGATTATCGGTACTGGTGTCTATGCCGATGATGTTCAAGCGCAAGTCTGGCAAGCCATACAGAAAGTCTTGATAACCGTCTTGATTGCGTTGGGCTTTATGTTGGCATGTGCCACCCTCATCAGCCGTAGTATTGCGAAACCTTGCCGCGAAACATTAGAGGCACTGACAGAGATAGCCAGCGGTGACGGCGATCTATCGAAGAAGCTACCAGAGCAAGGCAATGATGAATTGAGCCATATTGCCGCTGCATTTAACCGCTTCACACATAAGTTGGAACATATCATTAGCGATATTAAGCCGGTAACCGACAACATC
Source organism: Vibrio sp. McD22-P3 (assembly GCF_021568915.1). Taxonomy (NCBI): domain Bacteria; kingdom Pseudomonadati; phylum Pseudomonadota; class Gammaproteobacteria; order Vibrionales; family Vibrionaceae; genus Vibrio; species Vibrio sp. McD22-P3. The sequence continues at coordinate 42,689 of NZ_JAKGTN010000026.1, read as the reverse complement.
ACCCAAGCTGCCATTTCCCTTAACGCTGTAGCACAAAACGGAGCGAGTCAGTCACAGCAGCAACAGCAAGCTGTGGATACCGTAGCGTCCGCTATGAACGAGTTGCATGCCAGTAACCAAGAAGTGGCCAACTCTGCTCAGCATGCCGCTCATGCTGCCACTTTAGCCAGTGAACAAGGACAGCAAGGTAGTGAAGTGATAGAACTTGCCGCGTCATACATGCAGTCCCTCTCAGAGCGTCTTACAGAAACGGATAACAACATCAAGCTACTGGCGAGTGACACCCAACAGGTAGGGGCTGTTTTAGAGGTGATTCGTGGCGTGGCTGAACAAACCAATTTGCTCGCGCTCAATGCCGCTATCGAAGCGGCTCGTGCGGGAGAGCAGGGTCGAGGCTTTGCGGTGGTTGCAGATGAAGTTCGCACATTGGCCACCCGCACTCAAAGCAGCACGGACGAAATCGAACTGATTATTCAGAAGTTGCAAAATCAAGCGGCGCAAGTAAGTCAATCGATGACCCAAACTCAGCAACAGTCACAACAAACATTAGAACAAGCGAGCAACGCCAAGCTCGCGCTGCAAGAGATTGACACCCAAGTGAACGCTATCGTTGCGCTGAATCAGCAAATCGCTGAAGCCAGTTCACAGCAAACCTTGGCGACTGACGAAATTAGCCAGAACTTAACACAAATTGCTGATCACGGTAATCAGTCAGCTCTAGAAGCTCAAAAACTGGCTCAAGCCAGTGAGCGGTTAATGGAAAACGGCCATCAACTCAGTTCTGGTATAAGCACCTTTAAAGTCTCTTAGCCTTAAGTACTAAGAATAAAAAAGGCGAACAGTCACGCTGTTCGCCTTTGATATTAAGCGGTCGTCAATCGGGGTAGCGGCCACTCTCTAGGATGAGTGCATCAAGATGGAGCATGCAAAACGACATCAGACGCCCTAATCAATCTATTTATTGGTCTTTCAATACTTTAACGGTATAGCAGCCATCTTTCTGACGATAAACACCGTGAATATCAGTCTCAAAGCCTGGGTAATGCGCGCCGATTTCACACAGCATTTCCAAGAAATCCAACACAGGACGTGAACTATCAGTCACCATTTCACCCGGTAACACAAGTGGCACACCTGGAGGATAAGGTAAGATCATATTAGCACTGACACGACCCACCATCTCTTTTAAGTTAATCTCCTCAATTTGACCACGTAGCTCTTGTTGCCAAGCCGCATGTGGTGTGACTTTCATTTCAGGCAGAACATCGAATGCTTTGTACATCAATTCTGGTAATTGGTATTTCATTGTTAGCTCATGAATACCCTGAGCCACCTCTTGGATGCGTTTGCCTTCATAGAAATGAGGGTCTTCTTGGTATAGTGACGGCAACATAGTACGTATGGTTAGGTTAAGGTCGAAACCGCGTTTAAACTCGGTTAAACCGCGCAGCAGTTGCATTGCTTTAGATTTATCGATACCAATGGAAAACAAGAACAACAAATTGTATGGGCCTGTTTTCTCCACCACGATACCGCGTTCGTCAAGGTATTTAGCAACTAGGGAAGCCGGAATACCGGTTGATTCCATCTCACCAGACTTACTCATACCCGGAGTCAATAACGTGATTTTGATTGGATCTAAGTACATGTGCTCATCGTCTAGATCTTTAAATCCATGCCATGTCTCTTTAGGATCCAATTTCCAGCATTCTGTTGTGTCGATGTTGTCAGGCTGCCATACATCGAAGAACCATCCTTCACTCTCATCTCTAAGGCGTTTGATCTCTTTACGGAAACGAATCGCACGATCGATAGAGTCTTGCATCAATTTACGGCCAGTATTACCACGCATCATTGCCGCTGCCGTTTCTGTTGATGCCACAATACCGTATTGTGGTGAGGTTGAAGTGTGCATCATAAATGCCTCATTGAAAGAAGCTTTATCAAACTCACCTTTAATGTGAATCATGGAAGCTTGAGAGAAGGCTGCTAACAATTTGTGAGTCGATTGTGTCTCATAGAACACTTTACCCGGCATTGCTTCACCGCTCATGCCACACTTGCCATCATAAATAGCGTTGAAATTAGTGTAAGGCACCCAAGCACTGTCAAAATGAATGTGCTTACAATCCAAAGACTCTTTGATGAACTGGGTATTGTAAAGTAGACCATCATACGTTGAGTTAGTGACTACCGCATAGGTCGGTGCGCTAGCCCCTTCAGTATTTGCTACTTTGTTAGCAATAACCTCACGGCTAAACTCGCGTTGTGGAATCCCCCCAAGAATACCGTAAGCATTGCGAGTTGGACGGAAGTAAATCGGTGTCACGTCGCTCATCATCATTAAATGAGTTAGTGACTTATGACAGTTACGATCCACAAGCACAGTACTGCCTGCTGGCGCTGAGTACATACCAACGATTTTGTTCGATGTCGATGTACCGTTAGTTACAATATAAGAACTATCCGCGTTAAATGTTCTCGCGATATACTCTTCCGCTTCTTTGTGCGGACCAGAATGATCAAGTAACGACCCTAGTTCAGGCATAGAGATTGAGACATCGGCCTTGAAGGTGTTTGGTCCATAGAAGTCGTAGAAAATACTTCCCGCAGGGCTTTTTTGGAATGCCGTGCCTCCCATATGTCCTGGAGTACAGAAAGTGTATTTTCCTTCTTCGACATATTTAAATAACGCTTTAGTGAATGGCGGCATGATAGCGTTTTTATACGCTTCCGTTGCTTGGTTCACTTTGATGACAATATCGTCCGCCATACCTAAAGCGTACTCAAAGAAGCTGACATTTAAACGCAGATCCGTCAGTGAAATATCCAATGTAGATTGGTCATTAGCAAATGCATGTACTGGCAGCTTCTCATTTACTGCGCTGATGCGCTCACAAAGATTGAGCGAGTATTTATCCCAGTCAAACAGCACACCACAGACGCGGGGATTCATTTCAATCAGTTTAATTAGGTCTTTGTCGTCAACTGGGTAAACTACGTCATAACCTGCTTTTTCTAGCGCAGCGTGCAGTTGACGAACAGGCTCTTCTTTGAAGAACACACCCATGTGATTAAGGATTGCGAAAATATTCATTTGGACATCTCCAAGGTGAATGAGGGCGCTCCCTGCCAAAGACAGTGAGTAAATAGAGCGCCTAGGAATAAATGGGCTGGTGCACTTCGCACCAGCGAAGAATTAGTGACTCGCTTGCTGCGAAGACAGTTCGTTAGGGTGTTGCTCCATGTACTGAGCTAAGCCCGCTTTTTTGCTGTAGAACATCAAGATGATGAGTGACATGATAAAGGTGGCTGTTAATGTTGTTCCTTCTGCTCCTGCTAATGCCACCATGCAGAACAAGCATGCGATACCAGAGAAGAACATCACGAAACCATTGCGAGTCGTCATACCTTCAAAACGAATCAAGTTAATGCTGGAGTAGAAGTAAGGCAGCATAGTGAGCAATACGGCATCAGTCGTCAGTTGATTAAATAGGTCTGCCGCATGAGCAGTTTTTGAACTGAACACCATCAATACACACATTAACGCTGTCATTTTGATTGAAGCGAGAATGAGACCTTTTCTAGGAACACCATTTTTATCGACTTCACCATAAATTTTCGGGAAGTTGCCATCATTGGCCGCCCGTTTACCGGCTTCACCCACCAACATCATCCAAGAACCCAAAGAGGTAAAACAGGCCAGTGCAGTGAAAGCGGCAACGAAAGGCGCAGTCCAGTGACCAAAGATCTCTGTGGTAGCTAGTGCAAACGGTGCACCAGATGCAGCGACTTCAGAAGCAGGGAACATACCGCTGATCATTTGAGTCGACACAATGTAAATCACACCAGCAATAGCGGTCCCTAACATGGTTGCTAGTGGAACAGTACGTTTTGGGTTATCCACCATACCGGAGGACACCGCTGCTGATTCAACACCAACAAAAGACCATAGACAAATCAATACCGCCGCGATAACAGCGTGACTATCACTGCCTGCAGAGACATTCCAGTTTTGGCTGTACAACGCAGGTTCAAAGTGCGTCCAACCAAATAACGCTGTACCGAGCACAGGGATGAGGATAAGCACAAGCCCCAATGTACATAAGCGGCTAACCCAACTACCACCAAGCAAGTTCACCATAGTGAATACCCAAACCGAGGCAATCGTCGCAAGACCAGCAGGAATCGGGTTGTTTAAGACTGGGAAAAAGACCGAGAGATAAGAAACACCTGTAATTGCAATCGCTAAATTACCGATCCAGTTTGCGTGGTAATAGAGCACACCGGTTTGGAAGCCAAACACAGGAGAAATTTCACCGGCATACGCGATAGGTCCCCCCTCTTGAGGGTTCTTCGTTGCCAAACGTGCAAACACAAATGCAAGGCTCAACGCGCCAACAATACATATCACCCAGCTATAGAGTGAAATGGAACCCACAGCCGCCAGGCTCGATGGTAACAACGCAATACCACTGCCCATCATGTTACCCGCCACAACACCAGTACAGGCAATGAGGCCGATTTTCTTTGTATTCGATGACATAACATCTCCAAATTAGTTCTACTTGAACGTCATGCGTTCAAACTGAAGCCGATTCGAGATGTCACCGTAAGAAGGTTGAGCAACACCTCGTGAATTTTCGAGATGCAGGTTACGCCCAATTTCAAGCAAAGAAATCAATCTGAAGTTATCAATAAAACCATTAGCTAGAAACGTTCAACCTTGATATAAACCTTATCAAAAAATAAAATTAAACCGTTAAAAAACAATAAGATGAAGAAAATAAACTACCAAGCTAAACCATTCTAAAAATATCAAGGTGAGCCTTTATCACCAAAAACGTACTTTCCTGATATCAAGACAGCCCTATGCCAGATACAAAAACGCCCTCCAATAAGGAGGGCGAGTATTTGAGTATGGGTGCGCTACTGAATTCTCTACGCGCTCAACAAGGATTAGATAAGTCGGACAACAGAAGGATGAACTGCACGATACATGGCGTGGTCAATCTGTTTTAGATTGCTATAAAAAATCAGATTTTCGCACAACAAGTAGGTTTCTACGGACGTATCAATATAGAAGGCTTCACTGTAGGCCTCACTTGCACTATCCACATCCCCTGATAACTCAGCGTGCTTACCTTTAATGATATAAGCCAACACAGAATCACGAAGTTGAAGCGCTTGGTTCAGGTAGGCGGCGGCCTGCTCTTGGTCTCCCACCATGGTTTCATGTAAAGACAGTGCCTCGTAGATACGCGGTTGTATCGGTCCATTCGATGTCGCAAGGTATTGTTTTAGCGCACCACTGAGTTTGCCTAGCTTCTCTTGGGCTAAAGGGCTACTCTCGTCTAAAGCACTTCTAACATAATAGGCGGCCAGCAATTCAGACTGTACATAGGCGTTATCCGGCTCTTGCTCTACCACCTTTTCCAACAAATCAATGCCATATTGGAACTGCCTAACATCAGACATATTCAAATAATGGTTAGCACGAATAAACAACCCTAGTGCTTCAGGGTCACTAGGTACTCCAGCCATCATGGTCACCGCACGTTGCTCAGCATTGGCTACATTAAGCACTCGCATCAAATCTAAGGAGCTTTGTTTGAGTACAGATTTCAAATGCTTGTCGGCTAAGGCATATTGACGGCTAAACAACACTTTTTCGGAGGAGTTATCTCGATATTCCAATTCAAGAAAGTCGCGGCCATCGTCTTCATCCACTCTTACCAGTACAGTTTTACCGGGGACAATTCCCGTTTTGAATGCCGTTTTATGCAGCATCACCCGATAGCCACTGACTTGAGTAATATCCGACATCAACTTTTGAGCAAAACCATCCGCCAGTTCATAACTGCGCCCCAAGCTGCGGATACCATCTTGAAACTCAAACTCGATAAGATGCGTATCGATAACCTGAGTTATGCTCACTTCCGACTGCTGGTAGGTAAAAATGCCAATCGCGGCCACCAAAATACCAATCCAAATTGCGTTGATAACCCCTAAACGCCATGGACTTAACAGGCGTTTGGGCTTTTTACTTCGCGTTGCCTTCTGCTTCTGGTACAGAGCTCGAGTCAATGGCGCAGCCGGAAAAGCGATCGCTTCCTGAGTATCGGTGTCACTCTCCGCAACTATTGGATCGGATTTAGAGTGTAACGTTAACGTCTCCGAACTTGCAGGGGCAATAGAAGAAGATCGATATTGAAGAAATTGCTCTGGCGTCATTGGTGTGACGGCAGCCACTAGTTTGTAGCCACGTTTGGGCACCGTTCCGACATAATGCAGATTCTCTTCACGACCATCTCGGAGGATTTTTCGCAGTTCAAACACAGACTGAGTCACAACCTGATCAGTGACAATGGCGCCGTCCCAAACGTAACGAATTAGTTCATCGCGACAGTAGACTTGGCCAGAGTGTTCGGCTAAGAAATGTAATAGATTGATTAAGCGTGGTTCAACAGAGACTTCCCTATCTTGTCGATACAGCTTATTTTCATCAACACTGAGAACCCAGTCGTTGATTTGAAAATAGACCTCTACCATATGAATTTTCGTCTCTCACATACACGTCCCCGCACTTTATAGCCCCACGCTACCAGCGGATGACGGTGGAAAGGCGCGATTATAGAGGTCTTGAGAGTTTTCACCTATACAATGCCGATGATCAAAGGTGCAAACTAAGGTTGGTAGCCTCGCGGATAGCTATGAGGTGTGGTTATTCCAACGCCGCTAATATAGAGCAATGACTGGCATCATGACCATGCCCACAACACGCGTCATTGATTTTTTTCAACGCGGTCCGAATACGTGTTAGCTCCGCTATTTTCTCATCGATGATGCTAAGTTTGGCAGAGGTGATAGCTTTCACCTCTGCACAGCTATGCTCGGTAGCTTCAAGTTTAATGCCTAGCAGTTCTTTGATTTCGTCTAGGCTCAAGCCGAGCTCTTTGGCTTTTAAAATAAAGCTAACCTGCTTTTGGCTCTCTTCATTATAAAGACGATACCCAGATTCACTGCGCCCTGCGGGAGCGATAAGTTGGTTTTTCTCATAAAATCGCAACGTATCCGCTGTGACTTTGCAGCGTTTTGCTAACTCACCTATCTGAAACATAACCGTTTAAATTAACCTCTTTGTTACAAAACTGGCCTATAATCCTTTTTTTTGCACTTTTTTTTGCGATGCCAAACGATTGCGCGAGCTTTTTTGTAATAGATTGGTTAGAATACGCGCCATCGACACAAATGATGCTTTTTTGCTCAAGGATAATTGCCAAAGTATTAGTGACCTGTCCCTATGATGGTGCAAGCCACGCTATTTTGGCAACTATCTTTATGCCGTAGGTATAAACACCTACACACAGCAACGTTAACTCCGTGATTTTGAGGAAGACAGAAGCATGAATAACGCTCGTCCAATTCGCCGCGCTCTTATCAGCGTATCTGACAAAACTGGTATTGTTGAGTTTGCCGAAGCGCTAGCACAACGTGGTGTTGATATCCTATCAACAGGTGGTACAGCTCGCCTACTTGCAGAGAAAGGCATCGCAGTAACTGAAGTATCTGACTACACAGGCTTCCCTGAAATGATGGATGGTCGCGTCAAGACTCTGCACCCTAAAGTTCATGGTGGTGTGCTAGGTCGTCGCGGTCAAGACGACGCTGTTATGGAAACACACGGTATCAACCCTATCGATATGGTTGTCGTTAACCTTTATCCATTCGCAGAGACGGTTGCTAAAGAAGGCTGCACGCTAGAAGACGCCGTTGAGAACATCGATATCGGTGGTCCAACTATGGTTCGCTCTGCTGCGAAAAACCACAAAGACGTGACTATCGTTGTTAACGCCCACGACTATGACCGCGTTATTGCTGAAATGGACGCAAACGAAAAGTCTCTGACTCTAGAGACACGTTTTGACCTAGCTATCGCTGCGTTCGAGCACACAGCTTCTTACGACGGCATGATTGCTAACTACTTCGGTACTATGGTTCCATCTTACGGTGAGAACAAAGAGGGTGATGAAGAGTCTAAATTCCCACGTACGTTCAACCAACAGTTCGTGAAGAAACAAGACATGCGCTACGGTGAAAACAGCCACCAAGACGCTGCATTCTACGTAGAAGCAAACCCAGAAGAAGCGTCTGTATCTACCGCTCACCAAATTCAAGGTAAAGCGCTGTCTTACAACAACATCGCTGACACTGACGCTGCACTTGAGTGTGTGAAAGAGTTTGATGAGCCAGCTTGCGTTATCGTTAAGCACGCAAACCCATGTGGTGTTGCTCTGGGTAAAGACATCCTTGAAGCGTATGACCGCGCTTACAAAACTGACCCAACATCAGCGTTTGGCGGCATCATCGCCTTCAACCAAGAGCTAGATGCAGAAACAGCGAAAGCCATTGTTGAGCGTCAGTTCGTTGAAGTGATTATCGCACCTTCTGTTTCAGCTGAAGCAGTAGAAGTGGTTGCCGCTAAGAAAAACGTTCGCCTACTAGAGTGTGGCGAGTGGACAACTAAAACAACTGGTTTTGACGTTAAGCGCGTTAACGGTGGTCTTCTGGTTCAAGACCGTGACCAAGGCATGGTATCACTTGATGACCTTAAAGTAGTCTCTAAGCGTCAACCGACCGAAGAAGAGCTGAAAGATGCACTATTCTGCTGGAAAGTGGCTAAATACGTGAAATCCAATGCGATCGTTTACTCGAAAGGCGACATGACTATCGGCGTAGGTGCTGGTCAAATGAGCCGCGTGTACTCTGCGAAAATTGCTGGTATCAAAGCTGCTGACGAAGGTCTGCAGGTTGAAGGCTGCGTAATGGCATCAGATGCGTTCTTCCCGTTCCGTGATGGCATTGACGCTGCAGCAGAAGCTGGCATCAAGTGCGTTATCCAACCAGGTGGCTCTATGCGCGATGACGAAGTTATCGCAGCCGCTGATGAGCATGGCATGGCGATGATCTTCACAGGCATGCGCCACTTCCGTCACTAATTACTCGTCGCATTTGGTGCTGTAGCCACATTAGTGCTGCAACACCAACTGCTTAGAGTAATCCAAATTTTGAAAGGATTATTAAATGAACGTTCTAATTATTGGTGCTGGTGGTCGTGAGCACGCTCTGGGTTGGAAAGTGGCTCAGAATCCAAATGTTGAAACTGTTTTCGTAGCACCAGGCAATGCAGGTTCTGCGCTTGAGCCTAAGCTAGAGAACGTTGCGATTGACGTTGAAGACATTCAAGGTCTGGTTGCGTTTGCAAAAGATAAAAACATCGAGCTAACGATTGTTGGTCCTGAAGCACCGCTTGTGATTGGTGTTGTTGATGCATTCCAAGAAGCGGGTCTAGCGATCTTTGGTCCTACTCAAGCTGCAGCTCAGCTAGAAGGCTCAAAAGCGTTCACCAAAGACTTTTTAGCTCGTCACGCTATCCCAACTGGCGCTTATGCTAACTTCACGGAAATTGAACCTGCACTGGCTTACGTTCGTGAGCAAGGCGCACCAATCGTTGTTAAGGCTGATGGTCTTGCTGCTGGTAAAGGTGTTATCGTTGCGATGACGCTTGAAGAAGCAGAAGATGCAATCAAAGACATGCTAGCTGGCAACGCATTTGGTGACGCTGGTAGCCGCGTGGTTATTGAAGAGTTCCTAGATGGCGAAGAAGCAAGCTTCATCGTGATGGTTGATGGCGAAAATGTATTGCCAATGGCAACGAGCCAAGACCACAAACGTGTTGGTGATAAGGACACAGGTCCTAACACTGGTGGTATGGGCGCATACTCACCTGCTCCAGTGGTTACTCAAGAAATCCACAACCGCATCATGGAAGAAGTTATCTATCCAACGGTTCGCGGTATGGCGTCAGAAGGAAACCCATACACAGGTTTCCTATACGCGGGTCTAATGATCGACAAAGACGGTACGCCTAAAGTTATCGAATACAACTGTCGTTTCGGCGACCCAGAAACACAACCTATCATGATGCGTATGCAATCAGACATGGTTGAGCTTTGCCAAGCTGCAATCGACAAGAAGCTAGACCAAGTCGAGTCTAAGTGGGATCCACGTGCATCTATCGGTATCGTTCTAGCGGCAGGTGGCTACCCAGCGTCTTACAACAAGGGCGATGTTATCTCTGGTCTACCAACAACAGAAGTGGAAGGCGAGAAAGTATTCCACGCAGGTACAGCAGACAAAGACGGCAATGTTGTGACTAACGGTGGTCGAGTGCTCTGTGCAACTGCACTGGGCAACACTGTATCTGAAGCTCAAGCACGTGCTTATGAGCTAACCAAAAAAATCAGCTGGGACGGCATGTTCCACCGTAACGACATCGGCTATCGTGCCATTGCACGCGAGCAAGGCGAGTAGCTTCGCTCTATCGAACGGTAGCAAAAAGGCGCTCAATTGAGCGCCTTTTTTTATTCTGTAGTCTAGTCACCTTGTGCTGGTTATTCAGTGGCAAGCACTGGACGTTTAATGCAATCGGTCGAACCATCAGAGAGCATTAGCAATTGTTCTACTTTTGCTCCAGTCAGTCGAGTACTGCCTAAAAACGCGACATAGCTTTCCACTTCCGCCAAACGCTGCACAACAAAATCTGGCAAACTCTGTTCAAACTTAATATTGTTAAATTCAATACCGCTACAGGTTTCCAACGATTTTCCATCCCAATGACCTTGGATAAGCTCTAAACCATCACTATCCTGCTCTTTTACTCTTTCCACAAGTAAGTCAGCTTCACGTTGGTAGTTTTCTAACTGAGCACGTTTAATAGGTAGGACTTTGCCATTTCGACGGTATTGTTGATAAATAGCTTCGCCATCTTTATTGAAGCGCACGTGAATACGGTAATTGACTGAACCTGACTCAAGCTCATTCTGTACCCCTTCTCGCACAAACTCACGCAGTGTGTCACCGCTCCAACGATAATTGGACTTATACCAACCATAGTCATTCATATTGACATAGTCAGCAGCACTGAACGGTTTTGTCAGCCGCTCGGTATACCAATACAAACTCGTTGCATCCCCTAACGTTTGACCACCTGTGTATTCCGAATACTGATTCAGAGATGGTGACGGAGAAGAAGAGCAACCAGCGAGCGTTGCAACTAATAGTGATACCAACAGAGTTTTCTTCATTGATGTCTATAACCTCAAACAAAAGCAACGTAGGCAAACAACAGCTTCTACTTACTGTAGGACAGCGTGAATGACAAGGCGTTCACTTCAATTCAGAGTATTGGGGAGAGATTGATGGATAAGCGCATTACATCGGCTAACACGTTTATCGATCAACCGCAGAGGAAGGAAAACAGCACCGATGAAAACTCATCGGTGCTGTAGAAATTATTTAACTGCGTCTTTTAGCGCTTTACCAGCTACGAAAGCTGGAACGTTCGCTGCAGCGATTTGGATTTCTTCACCAGTTTTTGGATTACGACCAGTGCGAGCTGCACGGTGGTTTACTTTGAACGTACCAAAACCAATTAGTTGAACTTGGTCACCTTCAGTTAGCGCTTCAGAAACACCTGAAAGCGTCGCTTCAAGCGCTGCTTTAGCTTGTGCTTTAGATAGGTCTGCTTTCTCAGCGATAAAGTCGATTAATTGGGTCTTGTTCATTAGGTTTCCCTTCTTCATGTTATCGAGTTAGAGCCCACTCTAAATCATAAAGCCCCCATCTGGCAAAGGTTTGTAGCCGATCTTTCTCACTTATGACCGAGATTTAACCGTTTTATGAGCAATAACTCACAATTTGTTACGTGAAGATTGAGTTTGAAACCTTGTAATTTATTGCATAAAGTCCCATAAATGCACTGCCGCACAATTAATAAGCCTGATAAATCTATTGCGCGGCTACTGTTTTTTAAGCACTCACCAACAATGCACAGGCTCATTTGCAGCAAAGTTAGGTTGATGTGTGCACATATTAGGAAATGAATGTTTCTTTTAACGGTTTACATAGCGATCGCTATCGGTGTTTCTTTTATCTGTTCTGTGCTTGAAGCGGTGTTACTTAGTATTACACCAAGCTACCTGGCTCAGCTTCGCCAACAAGAACACCCTGCAGCAGAAAAGCTTAGCAAGCTTAAAGCTGAACTCGATCGACCATTGGCTTCTATTTTGACGCTTAACACTATCGCGCACACTATCGGTGCAGCAACGGCAGGTGCACAAGCTGCTAAAGTGTTTGGTAGTCAATGGCTAGGCGTTTTCTCAGCGGTACTGACATTAGGTATTTTAGTGTTGTCAGAGATCGTCCCGAAAACCATTGGTGCAACCTACTGGCGTCAGCTTGCTCCTACCGCAGCCACGATTTTACGTTGGATGGTATGGGCACTAACTCCATTTGTTTGGTTTTCTGAGCAAATCACTAAGCGTCTGGCTCGTGGCCATGAAGCGCCAAAGATGCGTGATGAGCTGTCTGCGATGGCGATGTTGGCAAAAGAAAGTGGTGAGTTTGCTGAGGGTGAATCCAATATCTTGAACAATATTCTTAATATTCAAGATATTCCGGTAACGCAAGTTATGACACCGCGCCCGGTGGTTTTCCGCGTTGCAGCTGAAATGACCATCAATGAATTCTTGGATCAACACAAAGAGACTCCTTTCTCTCGTCCGCTGGTCTATAGCCAACAAAAAGACAATATCCTCGGGTTTGTACACCGTCTGGAATTGTTTAAGTTGCAGCAACAAGGCAGTGGGGAAAAGCAGTTAGGCTCTGTAATGCGTCCTATCCACGTGTTGTTTAACACGATTATGTTGCCTAAAGCCTTTGAGCAAATGATGGCTGCACGCCTACAGATTGCAATGATTGTAGACGAATATGGCACCATTCAAGGCATCATTACACTCGAGGATATTTTTGAGCACTTACTAGGCCAAGAGATCGTCGACGAAGCAGACAAAACCACAGACATGCAAGAACTGGCTTACCAGCGTTGGGAACACTGGAAAGAGAAGCACAGTATGATCGATGGTTCTGATGATGAAGAATACGAAGAAGTCGACAACAACTCAGAGTCAGAAAAGAAAATCGATGCCGACATCAAAAAAGATGAACAGCAATAATCTCTAGAAAATAAAACGGCAGCGCTTAGGCGCTGCCGTTTTTTATTGGCTTACGTTTGAGTTAGTGACTGCCGATATCATTTCCTAAAAGGAAGTTCTCATCACTACTGACCACCACACCATACTTAAGGAAGTTTTTCCCTAAAATCATACTGTAGTGGAAACGAGAGCGGTCTTGTAGGTTGACTCGAACCGTCTTCTCGACATCGCCAAGTTTCACCCGCATTTCAACCACTGGGCGTACATTGGCTTTTTCACCCGCCTTCGCTTTGATGCGCATTACATCCACCACTTCACGGGTGAATTCTTGTTTCATCCCCATATCATTGGCATAAGTGAAGGTCACCATGTCTTTACCGTCTTTCTTGAACTGTTTAATATCCAATGCATTCATTGAACTAACATCAGCGCCGGTATCAAGTTTCACAGGGAACTTCAAGCCTTCTACCGTTGCATTCTCAATATGACCTGCGGTAAAGATAGGATAGGCGTCCAGCAGATTTTCGCTTCGAGTATTCACCAAGACACCCGCTTTCGTCGCTTTCTTACCTATGATGAAATAAGGCTCTTCACCTTCATCGCTATCCAACGCTTCCAAAGCAAATTCAACTGTCACTTCTTTGTCGCCAACAATGAACTCACCGTCGACAACAGGACGCACCGTATCACCTACTTTGATTTTACGAAGAATGGTCTTGCGGATTTTTTCTTCGTTACCTTGGTCGTTAGATAAGTAGTACTCCACTTTATCACGACCTTTAGCTTCAATCATTTCAAAGCTAGCGACTTTTAATAACGGCGTGCTAACCGCAAAAGAAGGCTCAGCGTTTAACTTGTAGCCATCAAGAATCAGACTTTCCACAGGAGAAACCACCAGCGGTTTATTCTTCATACGAGACTCAAAGCTTTGCTTCTTTTTGTCTAGCTTATCTTTGGCACCCGTATCGACAATAAAGTTCTTACTGAGTGTATCTAAACCCAATCGAAGCTGAGTACTATATTTGGAGCGATCTTTTAAATACACCTGAATCGTCTGCTCAAAGTCTTTACCACCTTTGAACGGCACAAAAATAACTGGGTATTCATTACCACTGACAGAGAGCATTTTCACCAGAGGATACGTCACACGCTTTTTCGCGTTTTCTTTCCCCGCTAAGTCAAAGCTCACGCTGTTATCTTTTTTATTTACTTCGACATTCTGAGCATTAAGAATGCTGTAGTTATTTTGCAAAGATAGGCTTACATCGACTGGCACACCATCAACTTCACCAGACTCACGACGACCAATAACTTGAGCGTCTTTCTGTTCTTGCAAATAGTCGTAACCAGCCATGACCCAGGCATTGTCAGCTAAGAATGTTTTACCAATTAAGATAGGAGCACTAAAACCACTTCGGTCAGTTAAGTTCACTTCGGTTTCTACTGTTTTACCTGCAATGGTCAGCGGCAGGGTAATCACAGGGCGATAGATAGGTGTCGCACTGGTTCGGCTACGAATCACACTGGTGCGCGTCAAAGGTCGCTCCATAGTGATTTTCTCTCCAGTGTATGGATGACGAAGCGTAAAAGTCACCATACCACCGAAGTTTCGTTCTTCATTATCAAATTCTTCTAGCCACCAGTCACTGGCAGAGCCGCCATACTCATCTACGATGGTCTGCAACAGCTTCTCATCAGTTAACCCTTGGTACTTTGGGTTGTCGCTGGTGACATGGATATCTTCAGCGTGCATCGATGTAGTGTCCGCACCAGTATCAATCTTGCCAACAAAAGGGATACCTTTAAGTGCATCAATATCTTGATAGTACACACTCTCAACGCGACCTAAGACGAGTTTATCTTCGATAGAAAGTACAGGTTCTTGAGTAGTAGAGAGATCTGGTGCAGCCATAGCCCACCCACTGGTCATTGAGGCGAGAATTAACGCCAACTTAGTTGCTGTTCTATTCATTTTAATACATCCATTCATTGACCGACTTTTAATACCCCGTTTGTCTTGAGACAACGGCCACTGTAATTCATTGCCAACTCTCTTTAACTTTACAGAAAATTAACGGAATATCCACGCGATTATCAATAAATTAGCAAATTACTGAATTGTTTCACGGCTAAGTGATAGAGAAAAATAACCAAGCAATTGCAAAACTTAGCTCAAGCCCTTATATCCTATAGATATCGAAGAAAGGACCTTCCTTTCCCTAACACACAACAAGAGAATACACGGATGAGCCAAGCTATCTGTCAACTGATTGCTAAAGAGCTGAGCGTCAGCACGAAGCAAGTTGAAGCTGCTGTCACTTTGATTGATGACGGCAACACCGTACCCTTCATTGCACGTTACCGAAAAGAGGTAACAGGCGGGCTTGACGACACCCAATTACGTACTTTGGATTCTCGCCTTAGTTATCTAAGAGAATTGGACGAAAGACGTCAGACAATTCTGAAATCCATTGATGAGCAGGGCAAACTCAGTGACGAATTACGCACTGAAATCGAAAACGCCGATAACAAAACACGTCTTGAAGATCTGTATCTACCATATAAGCCAAAACGTCGCACTAAAGGGCAGATTGCCATTGAAGCAGGACTAGAGCCACTTGCAGATCTGCTTTGGAATCAACCAAATAACACTCCGAAAGACGCTGCCCAACAGTATGTTGATGAGTCAAAAGGTGTCGCAGATAGCAAAGCCGCTCTTGATGGTGCACGCGCTATCATCATGGAACGAATCGCTGAAGATGCCGACCTATTAGAGAAAATTCGTCACTACCTAAACCGCAATGCGGAACTTAGCGCTCGAGTGATCCAAGGCAAGGAACACGAAGGCGAGAAGTTCAAAGACTATTTTGAACACGACGAAGCCATCAGCAAAGTTCCGTCGCACCGTGCACTAGCCATGCTTCGTGGCCGCAATGAAGGCTTCTTGCAATTGTCTCTCAACGCCGATCCAGCTAATCAAGAAAACGCGCGCGAGTCTCACTGTGAAACCATCATTGCAGAGCATTACGATGTTCATCTAAGCCAAGCGCCAGCGGATGCTTGGCGCAAACAAGTCATCAGTTGGGCATGGCGCATTAAAGTATCGATGCATATGGAAACCGAACTGATGGGCGCGCTCAAAGAACGCTCTGAAGTCGATGCCATTACCGTATTCGCCACAAACTTGAAAGACCTTCTGATGGCCGCACCAGCTGGCCCAAGAGCAACACTAGGTCTAGACCCTGGTTTGAGAACAGGCTGTAAAGTGGCTGTCGTCGACACTACAGGTAAAGTGTTAACAACAGAGACCATCTACCCTCATCCACCGCAAAAGCAATACGATAAGTCAGCACAGGTTATTGAGCAGTTAGTGCGTCAATACAATGTCGACCTAATCGCGATTGGTAACGGTACTGCCTCACGCGAGACAGACAGCTTTGCTGCCGATGTGATTAAACGTGGCAATCTTAAAGTTCAGAAAATTATCGTCAGCGAAGCTGGTGCTTCAGTGTACTCAGCCTCGGAACTTGCTGCCAAAGAGTTCCCAAACATGGACGTGTCACTACGTGGTGCCGTCTCTATTGCACGCCGACTGCAAGACCCACTGGCTGAACTGGTGAAAATCGACCCTAAGTCTATTGGTGTTGGTCAATATCAGCACGATGTAAGTCAAACCATGCTAGCTAAACGTCTAGATGCAGTCGTGGAAGATTGCGTAAACGCAGTTGGGGTTGATGTAAATACGGCCTCAGCTGCGCTACTCACTCGAGTAGCAGGACTTTCATCGACACTGGCGCAAAACATTGTCGACTATCGTGATGAAAATGGCCGCTTCGAAGCCCGTACAACCTTGAAGAAAGTCGCCCGTTTAGGTCCTAAAGCTTTTGAACAGTGCGCAGGTTTCCTTCGCATCATGAATGGCAAAAACCCTCTTGATGCCTCTTCGGTTCACCCTGAAGCGTATCCAGTGGTCAAAACAATTGCTGAGAAAACTGGCCGTAAAGTGCAAACGATTATCGGTGATAGCAGCTTTTTGAAGTCTATTAACGCCATTGATTACACCGACGAGACATTTGGTTTACCAACTGTCACCGATATTATCCGCGAATTGGATAAGCCAGGCCGTGACCCTCGACCTGAGTTTAAGACTGCAACCTTTGCTGAAGGGGTCAACAAGATCTCCGACTTAGAACCCGGCATGGTGCTAGAAGGTGTGGTGTCTAACGTCGCTAACTTTGGTGCCTTTGTGGATATTGGTGTACATCAGGATGGATTGGTACATATTTCAGCTCTAACGGATAAGTTTGTCGCCGACCCTCGCGAAATAGTTAAAGCAGGTGACATCGTTAAAGTTAAGGTAATGGAAGTCGATGCAGCCCGTAAACGCATCGGCCTGTCTATGCGTTTAAACGATGAACCTGGACAAGATAACAGAACTAGCCGCAGCTCATCTCAAAAGCCGAGAGAGCCTCGAGGCGGACAGCGTCAACACAAACCTCGTCAGGAATCCGGTAATAGCGCCATGGGTGGCGCATTCGCAGCGGCGTTTGCCAAGGCGAAAAAGTAGTTTCTATCAATAACAAAAGAGCACCTTAAGGTGCTCTTTTTAATTCACGTTATATCGAACCGTTCAACTAAGTGACCGCAAGAATATCAGAGGGTGTATTAGGCGCTACTGCATGGCCGTAATGATAACGAATCACGGTGCGACGTTTGGCCATCTTCCCTTCGAGTATCGCTGCATCGACTATTTTCTTCGGTAAACGAAAGCGCATAGCATAGCCTTTCCCTTGCGACTGACTATAGGTATTTAGCGACAACAACCGAAACCAATTTTCTACCGGATTATGCGGCTGAGAATCCTCTTCTTCCGTTTCATACTCTGGGTGCTCAGCAGGATCCCAGGCGCTGCGCTTACGGCGTTTTTCATCTTCGTTGATGCGTCGTTCAGCATTGGTTCTCGCCAGTTCCACGGGAGCGATGATCGGCTCTCTCACTTTGTTGTCACGAGCCACTTGCTCTGTCTGCGGATTCACGGACGGTGCAATAACCGGGGCACTTACACTGTTGGGTGACACTATCATGGTCACTCTCCTCTGTAATGAGTGATTACAGCCAATACCTCTACACTTAGCCTTATCTTTAACCGATTGAACTATCGTCAATCATCTCAATACAGTATCGGACAAAATGCATAAAGCTTTACCGATTTTGTGTAAAAATCCTGCAAATATCAGCGAACTAGCGCCTGCACCTTGTCGATAAAACCGCTTTGCTCGGTAATAAACGGAGCATGCGAAGAATCCTTAAATACATGTGATTGATGACCGGATGTGAGCTCATCTAGCTGTTTTGCAACACGCACTGGCACCAAACCATCTAATCGACCATACCAGCGGTGAACTGGCATCGATAGTTCTCCCAACTGTTGACGCAGATCGAGGGAGTCCAACCAATTCAGTCCTAGCATCAACGCTTCTTGAGAAGGCATAGGCCGCGATAACACCGCCTCTTTTAGTTGTTTCACATCTTGACGAGCACTTGGACTGCCCATGGCTTGCAGTGCCATAAATCGTTCAATGGTTAGCTTGAAGTTCTCAGTTAGCTGTTCCGTAAATGCAGCTAGTACATCCTTTTTAATCCCGCGCCACTGTTCACCTTCAGAGAACTTGGGCGAGCTTGCTAATGTCACCAACTGCGAGATTCTTTGCGGATAATAATGAGCTATATGAGTCGCCACTAACCCGCCTAAAGACCAACCCAACCAAATGGCTTGGTCGGGAGCATCCGCCAGTAACAACTCACAAAACTGCTCAAGGGACTGATACTCAACATCATGACTGAAGCCATAACCGGGTAAATCAACGCTATGCACGGTGAAAGACTGAGCCAGTTCGGCACTGCACTTGGACCATACCGCGCCATTCATGCCCCAGCCATGAAGCAAAACGATATCGGGTCCCTGACCTTCAGAATGCCAATGTACTTTTGATGCTGAGCTCACGTTATCTCCTACCGAATTCATACTATGTTGGGGTTGTTTTGCTTCATGCTAAACAGATATTCTCAAACGTCAAATTAGACCAATGAAACTGTCACTTCCAATACCCTCTCTGTGTCATTTATGCGGTTTGCGTATCGACTCAACCATGGAGCACCATTTATGGTGCCCACATTGTCATCGACAAATGGCGTTACACATTAAACGCTGTCATTGCTGCGGTTTACAAATAGAGACACAAGCCGATAAGTGTGGTCAGTGCCTTAAATCACCGCCACCATGGCACCAAATGTATTGTTTGGGTGACTACCAATACCCACTTTCAACACTCATCCAGCAGATAAAGCGGCAGAAACGCTATTGGCTACTTCCTCCTCTAGCACGAATGCTCAACGGTTTGATTCTTCACCCTGCTCCCATGGTGGTCACCGTACCAATGACATGGCATCAATATCTGTTAAGAGGGTTTAATCTTAGTGAAGTGATCGCTAACGAGATAGCTAAGTCCACGCCTCAAGCTCAACTCAAGTCCGATGTATTTCTCAAACACGCTCGGGCTCCTATGCAAAAAACCTTGGATAAAACCGCGAGGCTGCGTAATGTTCAACGAGCGTTTTCATTACATCAACGACCAAAAGCAAGTCATGTTGCGATAATTGATGATGTGGTCACAACTGGCGCAACTGTCAGACATTTAAGCGAATTATTGCTTGATGTAGGGGTCGAAAAAATCGATATTTACTGCTTGTGCCGCACGCCAAAATGAGTTGGTAAACCACTGCAACCTCAAGTTGCACACAATACAGACAAATAATTTTGGCATCTACTCACGACAGGAGTAGAATAGTGGTAATAACCTACAACTATACTCAGGTATTCGTCGTGTCAAATCCAATTACTATTACAGAAAGTGCACAAAGCCACTTTGCCAAACTACTGGCTCAACAGCCAGAGGGTACGAACATCCGTGTTTTTGTCGTTAACCCAGGCACTCAAAACGCTGAATGCGGTGTGTCTTATTGCCCACCAGAAGCGATTGAGTCAAACGACACCGAATTTAAATACGAAGCCCTATCTGCTTATGTTGATGAGCTATCTCTACCCTTCCTTGAAGATGCTGAGATCGACTTCGTCACTGACAAAATGGGTTCACAGCTTACGTTAAAAGCACCAAACGCGAAAATGCGTAAAGTCGCTGATGATGCGCCATTAATGGAACGTGTCGAGTATGCTATCCAAACTCAAGTAAACCCTCAGCTTGCTGGTCACGGTGGCCACGTTAGTCTGATGGAAATTACTGAAGACGGTATTGCCATCGTTCAGTTTGGCGGTGGTTGTAACGGTTGCTCTATGGTTGATGTGACCCTGAAAGAAGGTATTGAGAAACAACTTCTTCAAGAGTTCTCTGGTGAACTTACAGCGGTTAGAGATATGACCGAGCACGATCGTGGCGAGCACTCATACTACTAAGTGACTTTTTCGCCCCACGCGGCCATGAAGTTCGAGCAGAGCGCCAAGGGAAACCTTTGCGCTCTGTTTTTTTATGGTTCTATTTGGCGATGACTCAATTCCTATATATATTAAGCAGTACAATAATTTCTGTTCCGCACGCTCACATCACTAATCTATGTGGAACAACGCTAAGGAGATAAGCCATGCCGTCCAAAAAAGGACCTGAAATCTTAGCCCAAAAGACCGTTGCCGAATCTCGGCTATTTAAGATTGAGGCGTTAGACTTAGCGTTTTCTAATGGCACTAAGCGCACTTATGAGCGAATGAAGCCAAGTGGTCGTAACGCAGTCATGATGGTTCCTATTACAGAGCATGGTGATATTTTATTGGTACGCGAGTACGCGGCTGGCACAGAGCGATACGAGCTGGGCTTTCCTAAAGGACTTATCGACCCTGGCGAGTCACCTGACCAAGCAGCGGTACGAGAGTTGAAAGAAGAAATCGGCTTTGGGGCAAATAAGCTAACTCCGCTTAAAGAAGTCATCTTAGCACCGTCTTATTTTTCAAGTCGCATGACCTTGTTCGTTGCTCAAGATCTCTACCCTGAACAGCTTGAAGGCGATGAACCAGAGCCTTTAGAGATAGTGAAATGGCCACTTGCTCAGGCAGACGAACTCCTCTCTCATATGGATTTCTCCGAAGCACGCAGTATTACCGCATTACTGCTGATGTTAAGAATGAAGTCAGAACTAGGACTATAACGTGACGGCACTGAATAAAGATCTCTCCCACCTCATTCCCGACGCCATCAGCATTGCTCGTCTTGCTGGGCAGCTCATATTAGACATCTATGAAAACAAGCAATATGAGGCGTTTACCAAAGAAGATGAGACTCCAGTCACCACCGCCGACCTCGCAGCTCACAAACTGATTGTTGAAAAGCTCAGTCAGTTAACACCAGACATCCCTGTACTGTCTGAAGAAGCAGCAGATATCAGCCTTGAACAACGTTCACAATGGGATACCTACTGGCTTGTTGACCCGCTTGATGGTACTCAAGAGTTCATTGCGCGCAGTGGCGATTTCGCTACGATTATTGCTCTGGTTCGCAATAATAAGCCGATTATGGGAATCGTCTATGCACCAGTGTCAGGCGTGACTTATTATGCCTACGAGAATAAAGGGGCTTGGAAAATCCCATCCATGGATGAAAGCTTGAGAATTAACGTCCTCAAACATGACACTCAAGATCAATCCATCGCCATTGCGATTAGTCGTCGCCAAAATATCAACCGTGTCACAGCAAGAATGAGCTCTGCGTGGAACTACGATTTGGTTCCTCTTGGATCTGCGGCACTAAAAGCGTGTCTAGTGGCTGAAGGCGCGGTGGACTGTTACCTGCGCTTAGGCCCAACAGGTGAATGGGACACAGCAGCAACCCAATGCATTGTCGAAGAAGCTGGCGGTGCCATCTTAAGCACCGAGTTAGGTCCGCTGTCCTACAACCAAAGAGAGACATTGGAAAATCCAAACTTCATTGTGATTGGCGACCAATCGCTAGCTTGGAATAAGATTCTCATTCAAGAATAGACACTAAAATAAAACTAAAAAAGGAGGCTAAGCCTCCTTTTTTAGTTGTTAACTCAACAAACAACTTCGTCCCCAGTTCCTAGAATCTTCCTTGATAATTAAAGGAATAACGACCTTGATTATCAGGGTTACCTAGCCAACTCAACTGCTGACGCATGGTCGCAGGGAAATCACCTTCCGGTTTAAACCACGCGCTGGATTGATATTGTCGGTTCGGCGTCAGCTGCCCTGAGAACTCACTAGAGACTTGCTTACTAGATTGACTGCCTTTCGCGGTTAATACACTGTCATTACACGCCAAATCAACAATAGTCGGCCCGAAGCTTAAGCTGCCGACAGGGGTTTCAATATAGCCAGCACTCCATGACAGACTGCCCTCTCCCGTTCCACACCAAGGAGATTGGTATTGCAACGATTTGATCGCCAATTCAAGCTGCCCCCCTGCCGAAACAGGTACGGGCATAGGAGAGTATTGCAGAACGGTATCTGCCGGTATCGAAGCTAACAAGGTCTCCACGTAAGGTCCTGAGAAGCTGATACCAACGTTCCCTTTGCCAGAGAGACCAAACGCGCTGCCACGGCCAAACCTAACGGCATATTCTGGGGACAGAGTTAGCAAACTCGACCATGAGAAGGACCAGTTAAGCTCTCCCAGTTGGTAGTTCTGAACTCGTACATTTTGAGCTCGCCCCTGCCAAACCGTCCCTTCTGCGCTATCAATAAATACACCTTGAGGCAACGGTGAGAAGCTCAATGCCACGCTTGCAGGCAAGTGATAGATAGCACTAGCGGTAAATACACTGGTGCAAAGTAACGCGTACTTAATGACTCGTTTCACTTAGCTACCTCTTTTAAATTGCAGACGGTTCACTTCTATCACACCACTCAAATCCGCCTTATCAATATCCATATTTTCCACTGTCACTCCGTGGTTTTCCTGTAAATAGAATAACCAATTTACGAAGAACTCAAATGGGATCGGTTTGATCCAGACTTGCAACTGGTCGTTACGAGGCTGCATTCGAATCAACTCGACATTAAATCGATTTGTTGACGACGTGATAACCTGATTTAAAGGCTGCTTGGAGACAACCACACCGCCTGCACGACGTTTTTCAACGATGGAATCGGCTTGTTCACTTACCCAAGACAACAATTGACGCTCTGATTGAATGCGCATTTGAGCATTCTCAGTTCGCTGAGCAAACGGGGCGAGTATCCCCCAATAGATGATCCCAATAATGGCAACGACAGAACATGCCAAAACCAGTCGCTGTTCCCTTTGACTGATACTAAGCCACCAGCTTTGTGCGCTAAGTAGTAGACCTTTCATGATTAACCCTATTTTGCCTTCAACACAAAGTTACCCATCACCACTTCACCATTACGGTTAAGGGGACCTTGTGACACATCGAACTGCGTTTCCAGTTTTATTCTTGCCGCTTCAAAGCTTTCAAAATCCTTGCTGGTGACACTCATACGAACTTCATTGCGATTGCCATCAAAGGTAAAACTCTCAACTTGCATGCCATTCACTTGACCCACGGTGTCGGGCAATTTCGACAACCATTCCAACACAGACGCACTGGAGATATCGGAGCCACCTAATCGGCCTAGCTCATCTTGCATTTGTCTCTTCAGGTAGCTCACTGTAGGAATGCGTTTCTTATCTGGAAACATGCTTCGGAAAATACGTTCACTTTCCGCTCGGTAAGCTGCTGCTTGAGCTTCATACTGATTAACAAGCACTACTTGTTCCGCAATCAGAGCAACGATAAGTATTGAGGCCGCGATAGCTACTTTCTTCCAAACTTTCCAATGTTTTAAGAAAGAAGCTTTAGGTTTAAAGTCACCACTGAGTAAACTAAAGCCGCTATCCACCACTCCTTTTGAAAGTAGTGCCATGGCGGGTTCTGCTGGCAAAGTTTGCCATGAAACATGGTCAGAATACGAAGCAACAATCGTAGGTTCTTCTGAATAGCTCTCTACGACTACTACAGCAGACTCTTCTTGATCTTGCTGCTCCCGAGAGGATAAATAATCCGACTTAATAACCGCTTCAAGCCAGTTGTTATCAACCGTCATACCCGACCATTCAGAGGTACGAAACAGCCACTGCTCATCCATTTCAATCGCAGAAACATGTTGTGTCTTGGGCAAAGCTAAAACATCAGGAACGACCTTTTTAACTTCAATATCATGTTGCAAAAACGCCTCAAGCACATCAGATAAATAGTGCTTATCAACCGCACACACTGCCGCTTTGTCAGCGTGTTTATTAAGAATCGTAAAGTGAAGCTGCTCGACATCTTGAGCAATATCATCTTCTACAAGAAATGGCAGCATGGTTTCAAACTGCCTAGCTCCACCTGCAGGGATCTCAACTTGAGCGAAGTGAACATCCTGTGCACATAGCATAAGCATTGTGACACGCTGCTGCGCGTATTCCTTGATCTCTTCGAGCTGCGCTAAACTGTCAAGCACACCACTCGCTATCACTTCTTGCTGATTGGTCGACCAAACCGCCCAATGTACAGGGCTAGTCGGCTGACTATTCAGGCGAACGGTTAAAAACTCGCTCACGAAATCCTCCAAATCGACGGCGCACTACCGTCACATCTTGCCTATCTTGGCTAAAAAATAAGGTTCTTAATCGCAGTCTTGATTCGTCCACAATTACCTGCGCATCTAACTCAAAGTAAACACTGTCCACAGTCAGGAAAGGAGAACCTTGCTGCTTTGTATTGTCATCCACCGCACCCATTTGTGGCTCTGCTAAAAACTGATTCACACCAGACCACCCATCAAAGGGGCGATTTTCAATAAGCTGTTTGGCATTATCCACCGACAAATTCGGTGCAAATAACGCAGCGAGTAACGGTGCTTGCTCGACCGAAATCGTATTAACATTGAGCTGCCAACTGGATGTCGGTAACGCGCAGACTAGTGGAGCAATTTTCAACATAGCTTCACCAGACATCTGATTAATTGCTCTCAGTTCAGAACTGTCGGCGATTAGACCATTAGCGGCAACATACGCTGGCGACAAAGACTCGTAGTAACTGTCTCCAACTCCAGACACGGAGCGAACAGTCGTTTCCTTATTGATAAACTCCCAAGTCGAATCAGCAATTTGTTCGGCTTGGTAATTCTCGACTTCACTTTCTTCCAGCAATCGCTGAAAGAAACGCACCAAAAATGGTTTAGTGGCGCTATTGGCATTCGGTGTCACATTCGCCAGAGCATTGACATTGAAGCATGACTGCATATCTCGAATGTAGCCAGTTGCTTGACCGTAATCGAGTGGATAAGTGCGCTCCTCAAGAGCCCAAGGTTGATTCAGATTAATACTGTCTTTGTTATCTTTGTAGCTCTCTTTTATCGCAACGGAGGCCAATGCCTCAACACCAATGGCATACCAATAGGCCTGTTGATAATTAACCTGATTCGATGCTCGAGTGAACTGACTAAACAAGCGCTCAGACATCGTAGCGGCTATTGATACCATGATGGCTAAAAGCAGCAGAATAACAATCAAGGCAACCCCTTTTTGGGAGTTAGGCATCACTCTCTTCACGAGTTGCCTCCTTGGTTATTACCACCTTGATTCCCACTGCCATCTTGATTCCCATCACCATTATTAGGTGCCGATGACGCGTTAATGGTACCTGTAGGAGTCAGGTAAATCCTGGTTATCTCACCATAATCTTCGAAGGTAAGCTTAATCTCCACAGCTAATGGCAGTGACAAGTCTGCTTGCCACTCTTTAAGCCACGTTTCCCCATTGTAAAAACGCATGTCAAAGTCTTCTACACCGCTAAAGATAGGGAGAACCACAGGAGGCTCGCCCACAGCCGTGTCAGGGTAGCGCCACCATACTCTTTCTAGTTTGCCCTGTTTTAGTCGATAGCCAATTTTCGCTACTTCACCTCGCGGAAATTGATTTTGCGGATTGAGCCACCCTAGACGAGTAAAAAGTAACCCTTTTCCTTCAGACTCCAATAAGTTTTGCTGCCACAAGATCAACCGATTTAACGGCGCCTCTCCCTCGTGTCTAAACTGCCTAAGTGCCATTTGCCTAAAGTCACTATCCAGATAGACAAACCCTCGCTGGATTTCTTGCAAACGAGCACTGCGCTCCTGCGAGAGTTCGTTACTTCGCTGAACTTGGTTAACCACTTGATAAGCAGCAACACTGAGACTTGCGAAGATGGCGATAGCCACTAATACTTCAATCAGTGTAAAGCCTTGAGAACGCTTACCTATCAACGTAGCTCCTCACCGTCACGATGGGACTGGCTTTTTTATCTAGTGCCACACTCACATCAACGGCTTTAAGTAAATTATCAGATGTTTTTACGGGAGTGACGCTCCAAAACCACTCGCGTCCCGCCAATTTCTCGCTTCCGTTTTGGGCTTTAAGCGCAGACGTATCCAGCATAACCTTGGCCATTTGATTATCCACCACCATTGCGGCAAAGGCTTTGTCTTCTAGATAGTTTAAGGTATTGATGTGCTGACTCACTGAACGAATGATCGCAATGGCCGCCGTTGCAAAGATAGCAAGGGCAATCAACACCTCAAGTAAAGTCATCCCTCTAGCGTTTGTTTTCATTCCAATCCTTGTCGTCCATTAGCTGCAACGAACCATTATCTTGGATCTGTACATACCAAGACTGCGCTTTAAGCGCTCGGTTTACAGGCGCTAAAACAAAGGCTCCCGGCGTAATCTCTCCACTGGAAAGAATAAAAACTTGCGGCGGTTTTTCTGCTTTTTTCTTTTTCTCGATGTCAGCAAACATATCTTCATCAAACAAAGTACCAGGTTCAAACAATCGGTCATCATTGCCCCAGACACCATTGCTTAAATCGAGTTTGACAGTCATCTCTTCCGGCAACGTGGTTTCTTCAGGAATCTGATTCAATGACACTCTTTGCCAACCGTCAGCTTGGAGCTCCAGAAACACATACTGCTTTTTATCTTCATCAACTCGTATTCCAAAGTCCTTTCCAGCTAACATGGCCTCTTCATTGAAGAGCTGAAGCCTTTGGAATAAGCGCTGAGCTTGTTGTTTCACTTGTTCGTCTTGCGGCTGAGGTAAGGTCGAAATGACTGCGACGGCACTGATGGATAACAGTACCAATACTAGGAGCACTTCCAGTAAGGTGAAGCCTTGATGATGTTGCCGTATGAGAGAACGCATGACATACCATTGAAAAAGGTAGGGCGAATACTCGCCCTACTGATTACCGATTACTGAAAGTCTTGAATATTCCAGTTGCCAATATCGGCTGCTGCGCCTTCACCACCTTCTTGACCATCAGCACCTAACGTAAAGATGTCGATAGTGCCTTTGTCACCAGGGCTCAAATATTGATAGTCATTGCCCCACGGGTCATTAGGTAAACGACGAATATAACCACCATCACGGTAGTTACGCGGCTCAGGGTTACCCGGCTTAGTCACTAGCGCTTCCAGACCTTGATCCGTTGTTGGATAAACGCTGTTGTCTAACTTGTACATATCAAGCGCATTTTCTAACGCGACTATATCGGTAATGGCTTTTTGTTGATCCGCTTTCTCTTTGTTGCCTAGTAGATTAGGAACAACAAAGCTTGCCAAAATACCTAAGATAACAACAACCACCATTACTTCGAGTAACGTAAAGCCAGCCTGTTTTCTGTTTGTTTTTCTCATTTCTCACTCCAAAGAAAACGCCTCTAGACAGAGGGTTGTGATTTCATTATCTGATTAGATTATCCAGACATTAAATTGTTCATTTCTAAAATTGGCATCAATGTCGCCATTACGATAAATAGTACCAAGCCAGCCATCAGTGCGATTAAAGCGGGAGTAAAAATTCCCAAAGCAATATTTATGGTCGATTCAAAGTTCTGATCTTGGTTATCAGCTGCACGCGTTAACATGCTTTCGAGCTCACCACTTTGCTCACCACTCGCAATCATATGCAGCATCATTGGAGGGAACAGTTTGGTTTGTTCCAGTGCTTTACGAAGACTTGCACCTTCGCGTACATTGTCGGCGGCATTAGAAACTTGCTTCTTAGCAAAATGATTGGTCATCACATCCACTGACACCTTCATGCCTTCAAGAATTGGAATTGCGCTCGAGGTACAGATTGCCAATGTTCGAGCAAAGCGAGAGGTATTAAGACCACGTGCTATTTTGCCAATCAACGGGAGATTAAGCACCTTGGTATCCCAACTCATTCTTATTGCTGGTCTTTTCAATGCAGCTTTGAAGAGGTAAAACAACACCAGAAATACTGCGACAACGACAATGCCCCATTGCTGCACAAAGTCACTGGAAGAAAGCAAGAATTGAGTCGACTTAGGCAACTCTTGTCCCATTTGGACAAACTGACCGACGATTTTGGGTACCACGGCTGCTAGAAGGAACGCCACAATGGCGACGGCAAACACCACCAGCACCACTGGGTAGATCATTGCTTGTTGTAGTTTGGAACGAAGTTTTTGACGGTTTTCAGCGTAATCAGCTAAACGTTCAAGGATAGAGTCTAGATGGCCCGACTTTTCGCCAGCCGCAACCATGGAACGAAATAGCTCATCAAAGATATGCGGATACTCCGCCAAACTGTCTGACAAGGTATAACCTTCGGTGACTTTAGAGCGTATTGCAGCAAGCATACTGCGAATTCGTGGCTTCTCTGATTGCTCTGAAACCGCTTTTAAACACTCTTCTAACGGCATACCCGATTGAACTAGCGTCGATAACTGACGTGTAATAAGCGCTAAATCAGGCGTACTGATACCACGCTTAAAGGCTGGTTTTGACGTTTCACCATTGGCACTTTTGCTCGACTTACCTTTCGCTTCGACAATATCGATAGGAATCATGCCTTGCTCTTTCAGGCGTAAGCGAGCTTGGCGAGCATTATCTCCCTCAACTAACCCTTTTACTTGCTTTCCTTTGGCATTCAGAGCCTTATATTCAAACGCTGCCACTTACGCTTCCTTGGTCACACGCATGACTTCTTCAAGAGAGGTAATTCCATGCTTCACTTTATGGAAACCGTCATCTCGTATACTCGGAGTATGTGAGCGTACTGCTTTTTCAATCGCCTGCTCGCCTGCTTCATCATGAATAAGGGTCTGTACTGTTTCATCAACCATCAAGAGTTCGTGGATACCAGTACGTCCACGATAACCTTTGTGGTTACACTTCTCACAGCCGACAGCTTTATGTAGTACCAGCTCTTCATACTCGGCCAGCCCGAATAACTGCTTAGTAGCGCCATCCGCTGCATAAGGTGCTTTACAGTCATTACATAAGGTACGGACCAAGCGCTGCGCTAGAACGCCGAGTAGAGAAGAGGAAATCAGAAACGGTTCAATGCCCATATCACGCATTCGCGTAATCGCACCAACAGCCGTATTAGTGTGCAGTGTCGACATCACCAAGTGACCAGTTAATGAGGCTTGAACAGCAATTTGGGCCGTTTCAAGATCTCGAATCTCACCCACCATCACCACGTCGGGGTCTTGACGTAGAATGGCACGCAAACCTCGAGCAAAGGTCATGTCTACTTTGGGGTTAACCTGCGTCTGACCGATACCATCAATATCAAATTCAATAGGATCTTCAACGGTCAGTATGTTGCGCTCATTACTGTTGATCTCTTGCAGACCTGCATACAGAGTAGTGGATTTACCAGAACCAGTTGGACCGGTCACCAAAATGATGCCATGTGGCCTCTTAATCAGGTGTCTAAAGTTTTCATGGTTGGCTGCTGTCATACCTAAACTATGCAAATCTAGACGCGTCGCGTTTTTATCTAGTAGACGCATCACCACTCGCTCACCATGTGACGATGGCATCGTAGAGACACGAACGTCTACCGCTCTACCACCAATACGCAATGAAATACGGCCATCTTGAGGAACTCGCTTCTCCGCAATATCCAGCTTAGCCATAACTTTGACACGTGATACCAACAGCGGTGCCAACTTACGACTTGGCGCCAACACATCACGCAGTACCCCATCAATACGAAATCGAATCGACAGCACTTTTTCAAAGGTTTCAATATGAATATCCGAGGCGCCTTCTTTGATGGCCTCGCCAAGCATGGCGTTGATTAGCTTGATTATCGGTGCATCGTCATCCGATTCCAACAAATCTTCATCTTGTGGTAACTCCTCTGCTAAAGAGAAAAAGTCATCACTGTCAGCACCAATATCTTCCATCAACTGACGAGCCTCAGACGAATCACGCTGATAAGCTTGAGTAAGCTTTAAATCAAACTCCTCAGAAGAGAGAGCATGTAAGGAAAAAGGCTGACGAAACACTCGCTTAACTTCTTGCAATGCATTCAACTCCAGCGGCTCTACATAGTAGAGCACGGCGTCTGACTCTAGAGACTCGAACACTACCTTAAAGCGATTAGCAAAGCTAAACGGCAGGCGAGTCACCAAAGGGCGCTGTTGGATAGTGTCCATAATTACTTCGCTTCTACCTGATCAAAGAATGCTTGAATTTCAGATGGGTAGCGCGTGGTATTATTGAACTCAGGTAATACTGGAATGTAGCCGTCATCCATCAGCTTCAAGCCTTTATCCGCCTTGAATAACTGCTCTGCACGAATGTAGTTATATTTACGCTGAGTGATACCATCAGACGTCATGCCATCACGGATAATCGTCGGTTTAATGAAGACCATGAGGTTCTTTTTCTCAACCGTTGTACTGGTGGAAGTGAACAAACGACCCAGATATGGGATATCCCCGAGGAAAGGAACTTTCGACTCACTTTCAGCGGCACGTTCATCAATCAAACCACCCAATACCAGCATCTGACCATCTTGGATCATCACCGAAGTGTTAAGCTGACGCTTAGCAAAACGCACATCTACCGCGCCATTAGCACCAAGAACATTGGAAACTTCTTGCTCAATATTAAGCTGAACCGAGTTACCTTCGTTGATCTGTGGGACGACTTTAAGCTTGATACCTACTTCTTTACGGTCAACCGTTTGGAATGGATTGCTGTTGTTTGAGCCAGCTGTCGAACCGGTCAATACTGGCACTTCTTCACCAACGATAAACGACGCTTCGCCGTTATCCATAACAGTAATGCTAGGAGAAGACAGAATATTTGAGTTGGAGGTACTGGAAACTGCTGTAATAAGAGCGGTCCAATCGCCAAGAGCAATACCTACAGCAGCACCTTGGACACCGCTGAGTGCGCTAGCAAGCTTGGTATAGTCACCTGTGGTCTTGGTTTCAACGTTGTACGGCGTTCCATCCGCTCTATAACGAGTTTCTGTTGTGGTCTTGTCTTTGGCTTCTTCCATACCAACCATAACATTGCCGATAGAAGCTCCCGTATTGGAAAACTGAACCACACTACCCGCAGAGGCATTACCCCATTGCACGCCAAGGTTAGCGCCATCAACGTCGGCAAGTTCAACAATCAGCGCTTCAATTAGAACCTGCGCACGACGTATGTCTAGCTGCTTAATGATCTCAAGCAGGGCTTTCATAATGTCTGGCGGCGCAGTAATCACAAGCGCGTTGGTATCAGGGTGCGCACTGATCATCACTTCAGAGCGGTTTGCTCCACTGCCTGACGTAGAGCCAGACTGCTTCTCTTTCTGAAGGTTATCTGACACCCCTTTTAGCACATCCACAAGGTCTTCAGCTTTGGCATATTTAAGATACTGAACTCGGTTGTTGCCTTTGGTCGCCATCTCAACATCAAGCTGATTAATCAAACGACGTAGACGCTCACGAACCTTAGGGTCACCAGAAATCAAGATAGAGTTAGTTCGTTCATCCGCCACCAGCTTAGGTTGCAAGAGTGCTGGGGTGTTTTTAGCGTCTGTCGTCTTATTTAAAGCATCAACAATACGAACCATTTCAGCGGCAGAAGCATTCTTTAATTCAACCACTTCAACTTCTTTATCACCCGCTTGGTCTACACGGCGAATAATATCTGCTAGGCGATTAACAACGGCGGCACGGCCGGTAATAAGAATGATGTTCGCAGGGTCATAATGAACCACATTACCTGCACCAGCATTATCATTTAGCTGGCGCAACAAAGGAGAAAGCTCTCTTACCGAAACATTCTTCACCGCGACCACACGTGTCACGACACTGTCTCCTGTGACGTTATCGGAATCACCAACTACGGGAATCGCCGAGGTCTTGGCATCTTTTGCTTTGATAACCTTCAAAATGCCATTGTCCATCTCTACGACAGCGAAACCATAGACTTCTAAGACATTAAGAAAAAAGCTGTAATATTGCTCTTCATTTAGAACATCATAGCTACGCACATCGACTTTACCGCGCACTGACGGGTCAACAATGATGGTCTTATCGAGGTTGCGTCCAACGATATTGATAAACTCATGTAGGTCAGTTCCCTTGAAACTGGCACTGAATTCATTGGCTGATACCGTTGGCGCAGCCATCAGGCTCCCCATCAATAACCAGGTACTTGTTTTAAGCCAACTTTTCACTTGTTGCTCCCTTGTAATGCCTTACGCATAACTAAAACTGAATGAATATGTCATGTTGTTGCCCGTCACGCTCTACCGTTAGATTGAGTTCGGTAAGCTCGGAAATAGACTGATAAATTTTCCCCATAGCAGCAGGATCAGTGAGATCGGCACCATTAAGTGCAACAGCAATATCACCATTTTGAAGTCCTACGGCGTTAAACAGCTCTGGATCTCGTCCAGGACTGACTCGGTAACCTTTTACCTGACCATCTCTTTTCACTTGAGAAAGTCGGACATACTGAAAAATCTGTTGTGGATCTTGAGTAATCGTTCTGCGAATCGCTGTCAGCTTTTCTTCTGAATCAATAGGGTTATTTCCCGCAATATTGGAGGCTGCCACTTGTGGCGCCGTCTTCAACTCAAGTTTTTTATATTCCAAGCCTTCTAACATCACCGTCTCATCACGTCCGGAGTTGGAAATAATGATTCGGTCAATCATCACGGCGCTCACCGTCGCTCGCGTGCCTTCAATCTGTTCTCCAATCCCATACGTTCCTTGCTTGCCACGATTGGCAACCACCGCAAGGCTCAAGTTAGGATTACTACTTACCACCGAGCCGACTAAAACCACATTCAAACGTGTTTTAGGTGCATCAGTCACCACTGGCGCCTGTACTACTTTTTGCTCGCGATTGTACCGTCCAAAGATATTGGCTTTGTTGATATCGGAAGAGTGTAAATTATTAGATTGAGTTTGCGCTTGGTTATTAACCGCAACGGGCGCAACCCATTGACTAACAGAATGAGTTTGAGGAAACAATTGCCATAGTAAAGCGCCAGCAATCCAAGCGGACACCGCTAACATGGTTAGAGTAAGCGTTAGGCTAATTTGAGATTGATACTGCAGACAACGACGAAAAAATGAAGATATAGAAGCGGTGTTGATACTCGCAGCCGATATGGATATTCCTTTCACTCTCCTAACTTCCTGCCCTACTAAACATTTACTGACTGTGTAATTAATTGTTATTGCTAAATTATCAGCAATCGTTTTTTGTATGGTTAATCATCTGACTATAGCATAACTACTATGACTGTAGTGCAATCCGCAGAATGGGGTTGAAATAATTAGATCTAAACTCCATTTAGAGGAATATTAGCATGATAAACCTATCAGCAGCTCTCCTCAATTTGTCAGTAATTACTTAAAACTGTCAGGTTATTGAGCACAAGAGCACTGATATTGAGTTAGATAGCAGGATTCAGTATGAGTTCCGAAGAAAAAGCCGTTCGCCTCGATAAATGGCTGTGGGCCGCCCGCTTTTACAAGACAAGAAGCATCGCTCGCAACATGGTCGATGGTGGCAAAGTCCACTATAATGGACAACGTTCTAAACCAAGCAAAATTGTAGAATTAGGCGCTGTCATCGCCCTCAGACAAGGCAATGAAGAAAAGACAGTGACTATTGAGCGTATTTTAGATCAACGCAGAGGTGCACCGGAAGCCCAAACTCTCTACTCAGAAACATCAGAGAGTATTGCCAAACGAGAAGATAACGCGTTGCGCAGAAAACTAAATGCTCACAACCCAAGCCCTGAGCGTCGACCTGACAAAAAACAGCGTCGCGACATTATTAAGTTTAAACATCAATAAGCTGGAGTTTCCTAAATGGCTAACAACACATTAAATCGCTACCTCTTTGAAGAGCTATCAGTGCGCGGAGAGCTCGTGCAATTGGATAGCGCCTATCAGGAGATACTATCCAGCAAAGAATACCCAGCTCCACTGCAAACTCTTCTAGGTGAGTTGCTTGTTGCGACAAGTCTACTAACTGCTACGTTGAAGTTCGAAGGTTCAATTACCATGCAGTTGCAGGGTGATGGCCCAGTTTCCTTAGCGGTAATTAATGGAGACCACAACCAAAAACTACGTGGTGTTGCTCGCTGGGAAGGTGATATTGCTGATGATGCTTCAATCCACGACATGATGGGTAAAGGCTACCTAGTTATCACCATTACTCCAGATCAAGGTGAACGCTATCAAGGCGTTGTCGGATTGGAAGGTGACAATTTGTCAGAAGTGCTAGAGGGCTATTTCGAGCGTTCTGAACAGTTGAAGACTCGTTTATGGATCCGTACTGGTGAAGTTGATGGTCACAAGCATGCGGCAGGTATGCTGCTTCAGGTTATGCCTGATGGTACCGGCTCTCCAGAAGATTTCGAGCATCTAGAGCAGCTCACGAATACTGTAAAAGATGAAGAATTATTTGGTTTAGAAGCTAATGAATTGCTCTACCGTCTATATAACCAAGATAAAGTACAGCTATTCGAACCAAAAGAAGTGGAATTTTTCTGCGGTTGTTCTCGTGAACGTAGCGGCGCAGCTATCGTCACTGTCGCTCAGGAAGAAATATTTGACATTTTGGCTCAAGATGGCGAAGTTGCCCTGCACTGTGATTACTGTGGTTCAACCTACGCTTTTGACGAGCCAGAGATCAAAGCACTTTACGCAGATGCCCAATCGGATAACAAGACCGTACACTAATTTTTAGAGTGTAAAAATGAATAAAAGCCAGATCAGATGTGATCTGGCTTTTTTTGTTCGTTTTATTTAACAAATACGCAAATTATTAATGCAAATGCACTAACAAAAGACGTAAATCATGTGTTACATTTGATCTAACGCAAAGGTTTGCTTTGGGGAGAATTAGCCTAATTTCAATATGTGACAAAACACTTAAAACCATCAATAACTGATGAATAATTTTTGAACTATATCCCTGTTTTCTCGGGTCGCCGTTGCTAGCATGGAGTTCAAAATAAAAAACAAATAATAAATAACGAATTACAAAAAAATTTTAAAATCCCTACAAAAATCCAATAAGGAGCACCTATGACCGTTATGGACATTAATAAGGCTGCACAAATCGATCTTACCAAGTACGGAATCACTGGCGTAACTGACATTGTACGCAACCCAAGCTACGAACAGTTATTTGAAGAGGAAACTCGCGAAGGTCTAGAGGGCTACGAAAAAGGCGTAGTCACTGAACTTGGCGCCGTCGCTGTAGATACGGGTATCTTTACTGGTCGCTCACCAAAAGACAAATTTATCGTTAATGATGACACCACTCGCGACACCATGTGGTGGACATCCGATAAAGTTAAAAATGACAACAAACCTATGTCTAAAGAGGCATGGGATGACCTAAAACTACTCGTTACAGGTCAACTTTCTAACAAACGCTTATTCGTCATTGACGGATATTGCGGTGCGAACCCAGACACTCGACTCTGCATTCGTATTATCACAGAAGTGGCTTGGCAGGCTCACTTCGTTAAAAACATGTTCATCCGTCCAACAGAAGAAGAGCTCGCTACGTTTGAGCCAGACTTCGTTGTCATGAACGGTGCTAAGTGCACTAACCAAAAATGGGAAGAACAAGGGCTCAACTCTGAAAACTTCACTGTATTCAACCTAACGGAAAGAATGCAGCTTATCGGCGGTACTTGGTACGGTGGTGAAATGAAGAAAGGTATGTTCGCAATGATGAACTACTTCCTTCCTCTAAAAGATATCGCATCCATGCACTGTTCTGCGAATATGGGCGAAGAAGGTGATGTGGCTGTCTTCTTTGGCCTATCAGGTACGGGTAAAACAACGCTATCAACCGATCCAAAACGCGCACTGATCGGTGACGATGAGCACGGTTGGGATGATGACGGTATATTCAACTACGAAGGTGGTTGTTATGCGAAAACAATCAACCTTTCGAAAGAAGCTGAGCCAGACATCTACAACGCGATTCGTCGAGATGCATTATTAGAGAATGTTACTGTTCGCAACGATGGTTCTATCGACTTTGATGATGGTTCGAAGACAGAGAACACTCGTGTCTCGTACCCACTTCACCATATCGAAAATATCGTGAAGCCAGTATCGAAAGGTGGTCATGCGAACAAAGTCATCTTCTTGTCAGCAGATGCGTTTGGTGTACTTCCACCAGTTTCTAAATTGACACCTGAGCAAACTAAGTACCATTTCCTTTCAGGCTTTACAGCGAAGTTAGCAGGTACTGAGCGTGGTATCACAGAGCCAACACCAACATTCTCAGCATGTTTCGGGGCAGCATTCCTAACGCTACACCCAACTAAGTACGCAGAGGTTCTAGTGAAGCGTATGGAAGCAGCAGGCGCGGAAGCTTACCTTGTGAATACTGGTTGGAATGGCAGTGGTAAACGTATCTCGATTCAAGATACACGCGGTATCATTGATGCGATTCTAGATGGCTCTATTGAACAAGCAGAAACGAAGACTATTCCTGTGTTCAATCTAGAGGTACCGACTTCGCTTCCAGGCGTTGACCCAACTATCTTGGACCCAAGAGACACTTATGTAGATCCACTACAATGGGAGAGCAAAGCCGAAGATCTAGCGAAACGCTTTATCAATAACTTCGACAAGTATACTGATAATGCAGAAGGTAAATCATTGGTAGCCGCTGGCCCTCAATTGGACTAATTGTTAGATAAACGTTCAATTTTTTAACTCTAGCCCCTCTTTTTGAGGGGCTTTTTCGTGTTTTTCACGCTAAATTATTGTTTATGTTGGAAGGTAGGAAAATAACTTCGTGATAAGAAAGATAATTGCGCTTTGGATAGCATTGCTTGCACTTGGCTTACTTTCAGTTTTGATCGTTTTTGGTGTCTTGCATACACAGTATGCCAAACCAATTATCACTTATGCTCTGCAGCAAGCATTGAACATAAAAGTGGATAGTGAGGCGATAAGTTATCACTACCCTAATAGAATCGATTTTTCGAATGCCAACTTTTCAAAAGCTGAGCACGATTCCATTAGTGTCAACAAGCTATCGGTGTGGTTTTCACTGCCAACGTCGACTTCTAAGTGGCTACACATTAACGAGTTGTATGTTAGTGGTGCCAATCTATCAAACCTTACGCTGGGCCTAGATGCATTAGCTGATTACCAGATCAACAACATCGCTCTCGATCATGTAGATTATTCTGGACACGACGTGATCATCAATGATCTGCAGCTCCAACTAAGAAACCTAGAGGTAGGTACATCAATCGAAAGTACTAGAGCAGACTTTCAAGTTCGTGCTTCCCAGGTCTACTATCAAGGTGAAGCTATTGATGAGCTTCTCCTTGATGGTTCCCTTGCTGGCGACAACACGAAAATCTACGGTGCCTCATTCACGTGGAAAAAGGCGCAAGTTACCACTCAAGCGCAAATTGAGAATGGTCATTGGTCTTTAGTCAACACCACTATCAACAAGCTAAAATTTGATTTGTCAGAACTCAGCCAAGGACCGTTAAGTTCACTCACTTCTGTGATTGGCCATATTAACAGTTTGGATCTTTTAAACTCTGATATTACCTACCAGGGAGCGCATGCAGAAAACGTTAGTGCGTCGTTAGAAAACATCGACCTCACTCGCTCGATATGGACACAAAGTCAAGCGTATCTCTCGCTCGATGCTGACAAGCTTCAATGGCAACAGTTTGATTTCATTGAGCCGACTCTAGAACTCAGCTTTTCACCAAATAAACTCGACATCAAAGATCTCGATACCAACCTTGAACAAGGTCGGATTCAAATAGCAGGTACGTTAACTCCAAATTCAATAGCATTGAACAAAGTCGATTTAGATGGCATCAAGTATTACCAAGAACAACAAAATCACTCTTTAACGGATCTGTTTACTCACTTGCATCTCAGCGATCTTAAACAGCTCTCTATCGACTCGCTGAATATCAACCGTAGTCAATGGATTCAACTTGCTCGAAAGCCTTATTGGCAAGTTACGGGTCTAAACCTACAAGCTGAAGATCTACTTATCAAAAAAGATTATCGTTGGGGCTTTTGGCAGGGAAGCGCTATTGCGTCAGCCAATAGCGCTAGTATCGATAAAATAATCGCCAACCAAGTGGCCGTTGAAACCAAAAGCACTGATGGAAAGTGGCAACTCAACCGGCTGTTTATCCCTTATGACAAAGGATACATCAGCGCCTCAGCAGAACTTGACTTTGCTGCGCCAAGTCAGCCTTTACGAATTGATGCTGAAGCATATTCAGCCCCTGTCGAGCTACTCAATTACTTAACTGACAGTAAACAAATACAAATTTCCGGCTTAGCCGATGTGGCGCTGTCAGTAAATGCTCTTACGGCAGACAAGTTATCGTTACAGCACACTTTATCGGGCTCTCTTGAAGCCAATTTCTACAACACTCAAATGACAACTGAAGAAACTGATACTTATAATGTTTCTCTATCGCCATTTAAGTTAAGTGCAGATAGAGGGCAGCTGACCCTTGCCGCATTCGAGGTCTCGAGCCAAGAGTGGAATGGGAAAGCAGAAAGCACTATCGACCTAAGAAAGGATCCACTACGTTCACTTCGATTAACATTGCACTCCGAGTGCCGCTCTCAATATCATGTTGAGTTGTTGACTGGTCACATCGGGCTTGAAGAAGCGGAATGTGCAGATCAAAAAAAGCAGCAGATTCAACCATAACCTGCTGCGATTGAGATTATTATGTGGAAAGTAGCGTGTCTTTATAGTTTGGTAGCAACATATAAGTACCAACAAACTCGACGGCAGGCACATCTCCACTGTAGATCGTAACATTGATGATGATGCGCGCCTTTCTACCAGTTGCCAATCGGTCTAAGTCGCCACTAATACCATCAAGAGAAGTCACCGATACTGGACTCATTTCTACGGGATGACGATAACGAATGCTACTGTCTGCCAACACGATATCAGCATGTAAACCTCGCTCACGCATCAAGAGCCATGTCATCCCCCATCCTGTTAATGTCGCAAGAGTAAAGGCAGAACCGGCAAACATTGTATTGTGTGGATTGAGGTTAGGATTTAGTTGGGCACCACATTCAAAGCGGTAACCAGTATATTGGTTAATCTTAATACCCATTTTATCACTGATTGGTATCTGTTGCTCCCAACGCTCTTGCAGCTCAGCACACCATTCAGGTCTTCTTAATACTTTAGCCAAAGGGTCAAGCTGTTTAACCATTTGTAGGTGACGAACAGGACCTTTCTGATCATTAAGTTCACCTTGGCTAGTGAATCCATTTTTCTCGTAGAATGAAATTGCATCTTCGCGGGCATTACAAACTAGGCGCTTCACCCCTTCTTGACGTGCAAATGATTCCAATGCTACTAAAACAAGAGAGCCCATCCCTTTATCACGGCGATTGCTTTTTACCGCCATATAACGAATTTGGCCTTCGTTATCAGGCGTAATGTATAAACGTCCGATAGCCATAGGTCTTCCTCGACCATCCACTATCATACGGTGATGACTCATTTCATCGTATTCATCACGTTCAGAACCGACTGGTAGTCGCCACGGCTCTCTTAGCATCTGCCATCTAAATTGGTAGTACTTAGCTAACTGGTTGTCAGTTTTAGGAGTAATAAGCTTAAACATAGATATCCTTTCGCATGCAAACTAATGCTCTACTCGATTATACTTGTAGCCAGAAGGTAACAGGCCCATCATTGACTAATGATACTTTCATATCAGCAGCAAAACGGCCGCGTTCAGTCGGTAAAACTTCAGAACAATGATCTGAAAAGTAATCATACAGACGCTCTGCATCAGTAGGATGAGCCCCTCGCGAAAACCCAGCTCTTGTTCCCTTCTTAGTATCCGCAGGTAAGGTAAACTGCGATACGACTAAAACACTACCACCGACTTGTTTGACGTTGAGATTCATTTTTCCGTCTTCGTCTTCAAAAACACGGTATGTCGTGACTCGCTCGACCAAACGTTTTGCTTTCGCTTCATCGTCGTCTTTTTCTACACCAAGTAGCACTAATAAACCTTTGCCGATCTCTCCGACGACTTCGCCGTCTACTTTTACCGCCGATTCACTCACTCTTTGAATTAGTGCTATCACTTATGGTTTCCTTGTTATCACGCATTTCAGTCACAGCTTCAGATTGTAACATGCCCGAATCGGGTAGCCAGTGTTCTTTCTCCCCCATCGCAGCCGTGAACTCCGCACCGATAAGTACAATAAACCAACACAAGTAGATCCACAGGAATAAGATTGGTATCGCCGCTAAAGCACCATAGATAAGCTGATATGACGGAAACTGCGTGATGTAATAAGCAAACCCCTTTTTGCTTATTTCAAACAATAAGGTAGCGACTATTGAGCCAACAACAGCATGACTGAAGTGTACTTTTTTGTTTGGAACTAACATGTACAGCCCGATAAACGCAAAGAACGCCATTATTGCTGGTAACCATGCGATGAAGAGGCTAAAAGCACCGCTAACCACATTATGTTCTAGAGCTTTCAAAGAGGTCACATAGGAAGTACCAACTATACTTGCGCCGATTAAAATTGGTCCAAGGGTTAGTATCATCCAGTACATGGAAAATGAAAAAACCATGCGGCGTTTAACTCTGACTCGCCAAATATAGTTGAGATTCTTATCAATATTAGAAATCAACATGAGTGCCGCGATAAATAAGAAAGCACTACCTATTGCCGTCATTTTACCGGTATTTGATACAAACTCGACTAACGCAGAGTACACAGCATCTCCGGCAGCAGGAACAAAATGCTGAATAATGAAGTCTTGAAGCACTTCTCCTGTATTAGAAAAAACAGGAAATGAGGACAGTACGGAAAGCAGTACCGTCAAAAGAGGGACGATTGATAGTAGAGTGATATAAGCAAGATAACCTGCATTCACATTAATCCTATCGTGAGACATTCTTTGGGCTAAATAACGGGAGAAATTTAAGGTTTCTTGCCCAACAAATAACAGTCTCTTAATAACCACATCTGGGCTTTTGATTGGCATCTAATTAATCCTTGCTATGCTGTCTGGCCCAAATGAGCATAAGACTCGGCCAAAACAAACTCTACTCGTTGCTCTAGTTTTAAAAAAGGCACTGATATACAGCGGTATCCTAGAGACTGGTATTGTTTTATCAATTGTCGATGAATCTCTAATGCTTCTTCAAACGGATAAGGTCGAACGTCATCTTGAACGTATGTATCAGTGTTAGGTTCGCAAGTAAAAACTAGGGCCTGATATCCTACCTTAGCATGTTCCGTTACTTTTGGCGGAATCGACTCGTTTCCAAAGGTTAAGTAGGCACATATATCCGGAATGGCACGATCCAAAAAGCTCAGTTGTTCACTTGTCGACGCTACCTGCTTTTGATTCATCATATCTTTAAAGCATAGTTCAGCAAAAGCAGCTAATTGATTCC
The DNA here is from genome assembly GCF_021568915.1 of Vibrio sp. McD22-P3. Classification (NCBI taxonomy): domain Bacteria; kingdom Pseudomonadati; phylum Pseudomonadota; class Gammaproteobacteria; order Vibrionales; family Vibrionaceae; genus Vibrio; species Vibrio sp. McD22-P3. The sequence goes on along the minus strand of NZ_JAKGTN010000026.1, from coordinate 813 downwards.
AAGGAAGTATTCCATTTTCTAGTTTCGACTGTTCTTCAATAAGCTTTCTCGGTACTTCTTCAAACGTCTTACAATCACGAGCAGCTAAAGCATCAAGCAGTGTTGTCTTACCAGACCCTGGCCCGCCTGTAATAATAAAGGGACTATGTCGTTCCATCGTAATCTTGCTAGTAGGTAAAGATAGTAACGAGTCTAACACTGTTTTGATGTGATAAAAGATGGCAGTTTGAAGAAGATGGACGGAATTAAATAATAAATCCAAACATTACTACAACTGTAGCGAAAGGAAATAGGTAATAAAGCACTATAGCAAATGCGGAAACGTGGAATTAAAGCTTGGCAATATCCTACGGTGTGACGACCTGAAAGCAACACATACGAAAACGCCCCAGCAAATGCTGAGGCGTGGAAATAAAGCTTGGCGATGTCCTACTCTCACATGGGGAAACCCCACACTACCATCGGCGCTATTGCGTTTCACTTCTGAGTTCGGCATGGAATCAGGTGGGTCCACAATGCTATGGTCGCCAAACAAAATCTTGCTTGGGTTCACCTTGCTCTGCAAGATGACTCTATATACTGGTGCTGATACCCAGACTCGAACTGGGGACCTCATCCTTACCAAGGATGCGCTCTACCACCTGAGCTATATCAGCATAGTGGTTGTCCTTCAGGACTAAAAAAGCCCGTCTTTTCAAACGGGCTCTTTCAAATTTAAAGCCTGGCGATGTCCTACTCTCACATGGGGAAGCCCCACACTACCATCGGCGCTATTGCGTTTCACTTCTGAGTTCGGCATGGAATCAGGTGGGT